>NZ_CP032345.1:0-60000 GCF_005222205.1 Azospirillum brasilense
TCTCCCCTGTGCCGGGAGAGGGGACAAACTCTTTAGACGGACGCCAGCGGCGACAGACCGTTTTGGATCGCCCACACGCGGCTTGCGTGCGGTTCTGGGCGTTGATCTTCCTCATCACGTTCTTGAAATGCATCTTCACGGTCGATTCCGTGATGTGCAGGTTGCGCGCGATGGCTTTGTTCGACTGCCCGGCGAGCAGACAGCGCAGAATCTGGACTTCGCGCTTCGACAACTCGTTGTTGGCGGGCTGGGCGCGCTCCGGCTGCGGACGCTCGCTGTTGGCGTTGGCGATCAGCAGGCTGGCGACGTGGGTCGGATAGACCACCTCGCCCAGCATCACCAGCTGCAGGGCGCGCAGCAGGGATTCGCTCGACATCGACTTGTTCAGATAGGCGTCGGCGCCCGCTTCAGCGACACGACAGAGTGCGGTCGGCGATGGCGTCGGCCAGCACGGCGATGCGCGCGCTCGTCGCGGCGCGCAGGCGCTTCACCCCCGCCGGCCTCGTCGTTCGTCGCGTCCCCCAGGGCCACCACGATCAGGTCGGGCTGCACGCCTGCGCAATGGCCGCTCGGCTCTCCACGTTGTGGCGTGGTGGCTCACGCGGAAGGGACGCCGCTGATGAGCGTTCCAGGGCCGCCGAAAACAACCGGTCATGGTCCACGAGCATGACGTTCCAGGTTCTCATCGAAACTCCTCCACGACGCCACCCGTGACGAGCAGCGCACAACGCCAATCGTTGTCCGTTTCGCCTGGGAAAAGGGAAAAAAGCCGCCTTTATTGTATCGAAAAAGCGTGCTTTACGCTGGTTGTCCCGATGATTTATACGGATGGTCAGGGAGCGGCGCAAGATGCTTGGAAGAAGCTCGATACGAATGAATCATAAATGGCTTCTAAGCGATAGAAATTCGCACGGCGCTGCTTCTGCAAAGTCAAAAGAGGTATCTTTATACTTTTCCGCTGGACAGAAAGCCGAGCTGGATTGGGGCGTTTTTGTTTTCCAAGTCGGCTTTCGGCGGCTTGATGGGGTAGCAAAGCAATGGAAGTTCAGCTGCAGACGCGCGGCAAGGAGCGGTCGGTGGCCGGCAGGGCGCAAAAGTTTCTGGTGGTGGACGACCACCCCTGGTCCGGCACGGCTTCGCCCTCTCGGTGGGGGAGATCCACCCGGACGCGCAGGTGCTGGAGGCTGGCTCGCTGGATGAGGCGATGGCCATCGCCGACCGCACGCCGGATCTGACGCTGGTCCTGTTCGACCTCAACCTGGGCGACCGCACCGGGCGCGACGGGGTGCGCCGCATGGTCGAGGTGCTGGGGAACGCCCGCTTCTGGTCATCTCCGGGTCGGACGAGGTCGCGGACATCGTGGACAGCGTCCGGTTGGGGGCAGGGGCTACATTCTGAAGACCAGTTCCACCGCGGTGCTGGAGCACGCGATCTCCCTGGCGCTGACCGGGGAGACGTTCCTGCCGCTGCCGCGCGCCGTCCTGTCCGGCAACGTCGCGACCGAGGCCGCGCGCCCCTCGGGCCAGATTCTCGACCGGCTGACCGACCGGCAGCGCGACGTGTTCCAGCTTCTGCTGGCCGGTCACTCCAACAAGGAGATCGCGCGGGAGCTGGGCGTGCTGGAAGGCACCGTGAAGGTTCATGTGCGGGCCATCATGCAGAAGCTGGGCGTGCGCAACCGCACCCAGGTCGCCGTCGTGGCCGCCCGCAGCGGATGCTTCCCCGAGGACGCCTGACTCCCTCCGGCGCCGTTTATCCATCCGAACCATGCCTTTATGGCTAGACGGCCGGCCCGCCATTGCGGCCTGCCGCGGCTTTCCGGCACTATGACGGAAACGCCCGACAGGAGGGACAATGACGGGCTCTGTGCGTTTCGTGCTCGGCGGACGGGTGGTGGAGGTGCGGGACGCCGATCCCACCACCACGGTGCTGAACTGGCTGCGCGCCAACGGGCGCCCCGGTTCCAAGGAGGGCTGCGCCGAGGGGGATTGCGGCGCCTGCACGGTGGTGCTGGGCGATCTCACCACGGACGGGCGCGTTCGCTACCGCGCCGTCAACGCCTGCATCCTCTTCCTGCCGATGATCGATGGCAAGCTGCTGCTGACGTCGAGGATCTGGCCGGCGAGGACGGGCAACTGCACCCCGTCCAGGCGGCGATGGTGGACAAGCACGCCTCGCAATGCGGCTTCTGCACCCCGGATTCGTAATGGCGCTGTTCGCGCTCCACCATGTCGGACGCGTCGCGTCCGGCGGCCTGACCGACGGGGCCATCCACGACGCGCTGGCCGGCAACCTGTGCCGCTGCACCGGCTACCGCCCGATCCTCGACGCCGCCCGGACCATGGCGGCGGAGCGGAGCGACGACCGCTTCGACCGGGCGGAGGAGGGCATCGCCACCCTGCTGCGCTCCATCCAGCGCGATGGGGCGCTGACCGTCACCCGGGGCAGCGCCAGCTTCCACGCGCCGCGGAGCGTCGAGGAGCTGGCGTCGGTGTGCGCCGCGCATCCGAACGCCACGCTGGTCGCCGGGGCGACCGACGTCGGGCTGTGGGTGACCAAGCAGGGCCGCAGCCTGCCCACGCTGATCCACCTCGCCCAGGTGCGGGAACTCCACCGGATCGACGAGGGGGCCGAGGCGCTGGAGATCGGCGCGGCGGTGACCTACACCGACCTGCTGCCGGTTCTGGAGCGCCGCCTGCCCGAGCTGGCCGCTCTGGTCACCCGCATCGGCGCGGCGCAGGTGCGCAATTCCGGCACGCTGGGCGGCAACATCGCCAACGGCTCGCCCATCGGGACAGCATGCCGGCCCTGCTGGCGCTCGGCGCTTCGCTGGTGCTGAACCGGGGCGGGGTGCGGCGGGAACTGCCGCTGGATGGCTTCTACCACGGCTACCGCAGGAACGACCTGAAACCGGGCGAGTTCGTCGAGCGCATCCGCATTCCCCTGCCGCGAGAGGGCCAGCGCTTCGCCACCTGGAAGGTGTCCAAGCGGCGGGACCAGGACATCTCCGCCGTCTGCGCCGCCTTCCTGCTGACGCTGGACGGGGAGGGGCGGGTGGCCGGGCTGCGCGCCGGCTACGGCGGCATGGCGGCGACCCCGGCCCGCGCCCCGGCGCTGGAGGCGGCGCTGGCCGGGCAGCCCTGGACGGCGGACGCCGTGGCGGCGGCCCTGCCGGCGCTCGACGGCGACTTCCGCCCCATGACCGACATGCGGGCCAGCGACCGCTACCGGGCGCTGGTGGCGAAGAACCTGCTGATGCGCTTCCTTCTTCACACCACCGGGGCCGAGTTGCCCTCCCTGGAGGCCGTGCATGGCTGACGGCGGCACCATCCAACCGATCCGCGGTGGCGTCCACCGGGGCATCGAGCATGAAAGCGCCCGCAAGCATGTGATGGGCGCCGCGGCCTACACCGACGACATTCCGGAACTGCCCGGCACGCTGCACGTCGCGGTGCGGCTGTCCGAGCGGGCGCACGCGCGCATCCTGGGCATGGACTTGGCGCGGGCGAAGCAGGCGCCGGGCGTCCACGCGGTCCTCACCTACGCCGACGCTCCGGGGGACGGCGACATCGGCACCATCCAGCGCGGCGATCCCATCCTGGCCGACGATGTGGTGACCTACGCCGGGCAGGCGGTGGTCGCCGTGGCGGCGGAAACGCTGCTGCAGGCCCGCGCCGCCGCCCGGCTGGTGGAGATTTATTATGAGGACTTGCCGGCGGTGCTGACCGCCGAGGCGGCGCTGGACAAGGGCAGCTTCGTCTCGCCGCCGCTGACCTTCCGGCGCGGCGACGCGGCGGCGGAGGTCGCCGGGGCGCCGCACCGGCTGACCGGTACTCTGGAGGTCGGCGGGCAGGATCACTTTTACTTGGAAGGCCACATCGCCTACGCCATCCCCAAGGAGGACGGCGACCTGCTGGTCCATTCCTCGACCCAGCACCCGTCGGAGGTCCAGCACGCCGTCGCCCAGGTGCTGGGGCGCCCGATGCACGGCATCGCCGTGGAGTGCCGGCGCATGGGCGGCGGCTTCGGCGGCAAGGAGAGCCAGCCGGCGCAGATCGCCGCCATCGCCGGCCTGCTGGCCAACGCGACGAAGCGGCCGGTGAAGTTCCGCCTGGACCGCGACGACGACATGCTGATGACCGGCAAGCGCCACGACTTCTTCGTGCGCTACGACGTCGGCTTCGATGATGAGGGGCGCATCCAGGGGCTGGAGATGGACCTCGCCGGGCGCTGCGGCATGTCGCTGGACCTGTCCAACGGCGTGGTCGACCGCGCCATGTTCCACGCCGACAACGCCTACTACCTGCCGACGGCGCGGGTGACCGGGCACCGCTGCAAAACGAACACGGTGTCCAACACCGCCTTCCGCGGCTTCGGCGGGCCGCAGGGCGTCATCGCCATCGAGCATGTGGTGGACGAGATCGCCCGCTCCCTCGGCAAGGACCCGCTCGACGTGCGCCGCGCCAATCTCTATGGCGGGCCGGGCCGCGACACCACCCATTACGGGATGCCGGTGGAGGAGCCGGAAATCCTCGCCGAGCTGATGGACCGGATCGAGAGGGACGGCGACTACCGCCGCCGCCGCGAGGCGGTCGACGCCTTCAACACTCGCAGCCCGGTGCTGAAGAAGGGTCTGGCGGTGACCCCGGTGAAGTTCGGCATCTCCTTCACCGTCAAGCACCTGAACCAGGCGGCGGCGCTGGTCCATGTCTACACCGACGGCTCCGTCCAGGTGAACCACGGCGGGACGGAGATGGGGCAGGGCATCCACACCAAGATGGCCCAGATCGCCGCCCAGGAGTTCCAGATCGACGTGGAGCGGGTGCGGGTCACCGCCAGCGCCACCGACAAGGTGCCGAACGCCCCGCCCACCGCGGCGTCGGCCGGCACCGACCTGAACGGCATGGCGGTGCGCATCGCCGTGGGGACGATCCGCGACCGTCTGGTGGCGTTCCTCGCCCAGCACTGTCACACCACGCCGGACAAGGTGGAGTTCCGCGACAACGCCGTCTTCGCCGGCAACCACGCCATGACCTTCGCGGAGGTGGCCAAGCTCGCCTATCTGAACCGGGTGTCGCTGTCCTCCACCGGCCATTACGCCACGCCGAAGATCTGGTGGGACCGCGAGAAGTGCGAAGGGCGGCCCTTCTTCTACTTCTCCTGCGGCGTCGCGGTGACCGAGGCGCTGATCGACACGCTGACCGGCGAGTACAGCTTCCCCCGCGCCGACGTGCTGCACGACTGTTCCGGCAGCATCAACCCGGCCATCGACCTGGGCCAAGTGGAGGGCGCCTTCGTCCAGGGGCTGGGCTGGGTCACGTCGGAGGAGCTGTGGTGGGACGGCGAGGGACGCTTGCGCACCCACGCGCCCAGCACCTACAAGATCCCGACCTCGCGCTCGCTGCCGGAGGATTTCCGGGTGGCGCTCTACACCGACCGCCCCAACCGGGAGGACACGGTGTTCCGCTCCAAGGCGATCGGGGAGCCGCCGCTGATGCTCGGCATCTCGGCGTGGCTGGCGCTGAAGGACGCCGTCGCGGCGGTGGGCGGCCACCGGCTGCCGGTGCGCCTCGACGCCCCGGCGACGCCGGAGCGCGTGCTGCTGGCGGTCGAGGATGTGAAGGCCCGGGATATCAAGGCAAGGATGGGTTCCGCTGGTGGCTGACGCGTTGATGAAGAAGGTCGCCGTCCACGGTGCGGCGACCGTGCGGTTCGAGCATCGCCATGGGGCCACGCGCCTCGCCACGCTCTACCACCACGACCCGCTGCGGGTGCTGCTGCCCGACCCGCGGGCGGGAGACCTGCCCATCGCGGTGCTGGTCACCACCTCCGGCGGGCTGGTCGGCGGCGACCGGCTGGACGTCGCCCTCTCGGCGGGGCCGGGGGCGGCGGCGCTGGTGACGACGCAGGCGGCGGAGAAGGTCTACCGTTCCGCCGGGCCGGACTGCCGCATCGACACACGCGTGACGGTGGAGGCCGGCGGCTGGCTGGAATGGATGCCGCAGGAGGCCATCGTCTTCGAGGGCTCCCGCCTGCGCCGCCTGACCCGGCTGGAGCTGGAGGGCGACGCCCGCCTGATCGCCGGGGAGATGCTGGTCTTCGGGCGCGCCGCCTTCGGCGAGACGGTCACCCGCGGCCTCGTCCGCGACGCCTGGGAGGTGGTGCGCGACGGCCGCCTCGCCTGGGCCGACGCCCTGCACATGGACGGCGACCTCGCCGAGACGTTGGCCCATCCGGCGGGCTTCGGCGGGGCCGGGGCCTGCGCCACGCTGCTCTTCGTGGCCCCCGACGCCGGGAGCCGGCTGGACGCGTTGCGCGCGGCGGCGGAGGGGCTGGAGGGCGTGCGGGTCGGCGCCACGGCCTTCGACGGGCTGCTGGTCGTCCGCATCCTGGGCGGCGAGGCGCGGTCGGTGCGTGGCGCCTACGCGGCGCTGTGGTCCCATCTGCGCTCGGCGGCGGCGGGCCTCCCGGTCAGATTGCCGCGGCTGTGGGAGGTCTGAGCCCCCTTGTCAAAGGGGGAGTGCCGGCGTAGCTCCGGTTCCATGCGCTTCACCATCGTCACCTACGGCTCCCAGGGCGACATCCGCCCCTACGTCGCCCTTGGGAAGGGCCTGCGGGCGGCCGGACACTCCGTCGCCTTTCCCGCCGACCGCGAGTTCCGCGGCCTGATCGAACGGCATGGCCTGGACTACAGCCCGCTGTCCGGCGACCTGCGCGCCGTGACCGGCAGCCGGGAGGCGGACGGGCTGTTCCGCGAGGGGATCAACCCCGTCAAGATGATGCGGGCGCTTCTCCGTCTCGGCCAGGACCACGCGCTGGACTGGATGCGGGAATATTGGGAGGCGGCGCGGGGAAGCGACGCGATCATCGCCTCCGGACTCGCCTTCTACGCGGGCGTGGCGGTGGCGGAGAATCTGGGCGTTCCGGTCGTCGGGACGGCGTTGCAGCCGATGGCGCCGACGCGCGCCTTCCCGCCGCCGATGATGCCGCCCCGGCGCTTTCCCGGCGTCGTGAACTACGCCCTGCATCTGGCGATGATGCAGCTCGTCTGGCAGACCTTTCGGGCGCCGACCAACCGGGCGCGGCGCGCGGTGTTGGGGCTGAAGCCTTCCTTCATCGGGCCGGGACCGTTGCTGATGACGGCGAAATGGCCGATGCCCTACGCCTTCTCGACCCACGCGCTGCCGCGGCCGGACGATTGGCCGGACTTCATCCGGGCGACCGGCTTCTGGTTCCTGGACGAGGCCGACGCCTACACGCCGCCGCCCGACCTCGCGGCCTTTCTGGAAGGCGGCCCGCCGCCGGTCTATGTCGGATTCGGCAGCATGGCCGGGTTCGATCCCGCCGAAACGACGCGGCTGGTCGTCGCGGCCCTGAACGGGCGGCGCGCCGTGCTTTCCGCCGGGTGGGGCGGGATCGACCGGGCGGCCCTGCCGGAGACGGTCCATGGATTGGAGTCGGCACCGCACGACTGGCTGTTTCCGCGCGTGTCCGCCGTCGTCCATCACGGCGGCGCCGGCACCACGGCGGCGGGGCTGCGCGCCGGCGTTCCGGCGGTCGTGGTCCCCTTCATGGGCGACCAGCCCTTCTGGGGCGCCCGGCTCCACGATCTCGGCGTCGCGCCGCCGCCGATTCCCCGCCGGACGCTGACCGCCGAGGGGCTCGCCCGCGCCATCGCGGCGACCGGCGACCCGGGCATGCGCGGCCGGGCCGCGGCGCTCGGTGAGCTTATCCGGGCCGAGGATGGTGTCGGAAACGCGGTGCGATTCATCGAAGAGGGATTGGCGCACCGCAGCAACGTGGCATAATCCCGCCAACCCAATGGGAAGGCGGAGAGACAGCCCCATGAACCTGACACCGCGCGAGAAGGACAAGCTTCTCGTGGCCATGGCCGCCATGGTGGCGCGCCGCCGGCTGGAGCGTGGCGTGAAGCTGAACCATCCCGAGGCGGTGGCCCTCATCACCGATTATGTGGTGGAGGGCGCGCGCGACGGACGCACCGTGGCCGAGCTGATGCGCGACGGCGCGACGGTGATCACCCGCGATCAGGTGATGGACGGCATCCCCGAGATGATCCACGAGATCCAGGTCGAGGCGACCTTCCCCGACGGCACCAAGCTCGTCACCGTCCACCAGCCGATTCGCTAAGGGGAGCCCCGATGAAACCCGGTGAAATCATCCCCGCCGCGGGTGAGATCGAACTCAACGCCGGCCGCGACACGGTGGAGCTGGACGTCGCCAACGCCGGCGACCGCCCGATCCAGGTCGGCTCGCACTATCACTTCGCCGAGACGAACGGGGCGCTGACCTTCGACCGCGAAAAGGCGCGCGGCTTCCGGCTGGACATCCCCGCCGGGACGGCGGTGCGCTTCGAGCCGGGGCAAACGCGCCGCGTGCGGCTGGTCGCCTACGCCGGCAACCGCGTGGTCATCGGCTTCAACGGCAAGGTCAACGGCAGCCTGTAAAAGGCGCCAGCGGAGGGCATCAGACAATGGCGCATCGCATCGACCGGGCCGAATACGCGGCTCTCTACGGCCCCACCGTGGGCGACCGCGTGCGGCTGGCCGACACCGACCTGATCGTGGAGGTCGAGAAGGACCACACCGTCTACGGCGAGGAGGTCAAGTTCGGCGGCGGCAAGGTGATCCGCGACGGCATGGGGCAGGCCCAGACCTCGCGCCAGGGCGGCGCGGTCGACACCGTCATCACCAACGCGTTGATCATCGACCACTGGGGCATCGTCAAGGCCGACATCGGCATCATCGGCGGGCGCATCGCCGGCATCGGCAAGGCCGGCAACCCGGACGTCCAGCCGGGCGTGACCATCGTCGTCGGGCCGGGGACCGAGGTCATCGCCGGCGAGGGCAAGATCATCACCGCCGGGGGCATCGACGCCCACATCCACTTCATCTGCCCGCAGCAGGTGGACGAGGCGCTGAACAGCGGCGTCACCACCATGCTGGGCGGCGGCACCGGCCCGGCGGCGGGCACGTCGGCCACCACCTGCACGCCGGGGCCGTGGCACATGGCCCGGATGCTCCAGGCGGCGGAGGGGCTGCCGATCAACCTGGGCTTCTTCGGCAAGGGCAACGCCAGCCGTCCCGACGCGCTGCTGGAGCAGATCGCCGCCGGCGCCTGCGGCATGAAGCTGCACGAGGACTGGGGCACCACCCCGGCGGCCATCGACACCTGCCTGACGGTGGCGGAGGAGACGGACATCCAGGTGGCGATCCACACCGACACGCTGAACGAGTCGGGCTTCGTGGAGAACACCATCGCCGCCTTCAAGGGCCGCAACATCCACGCCTTCCACACCGAGGGGGCGGGCGGCGGCCACGCGCCGGACATCATCAAGGTGGCCGGCCTGCCCAACGTGCTGCCCAGCTCCACCAACCCGACGCGACCGTTCACGGTGAACACGGTGGACGAGCATCTCGACATGCTCATGGTCTGCCACCACCTGTCGCCCCGCATCCCGGAGGACGTGGCTTTCGCCGAAAGCCGCATCCGGCGCGAGACCATCGCGGCGGAGGACATCCTGCACGACCTCGGCGTCTTCTCGATGCTGAGTTCGGACAGCCAGGCCATGGGCCGGGTCGGCGAGGTGATCATCCGCACCTGGCAGACCGCGCATAAGATGAAGGTTCAGCGCGGGCGTCTGGCCGAGGAGACGGGCGAGAACGACAACTTCCGCGTCAAGCGCTACGTTGCCAAATACACGATCAACCCGGCCCTGTCGCATGGCATCGCCCATGTCGTCGGCTCGGTCGAGGTCGGCAAGCTGGCCGATCTGGTTGTCTGGTCGCCGGCCTTCTTCGGCGTGAAGCCGGACATGGTGCTGAAGGCCGGGACCATCGCGGCGGCGCTGATGGGCGACCCCAACGCCTCCATCCCGACGCCGCAGCCGGTGCATTACCGCCCGATGTTCGGCGCCTACGGCCGCGCGATGCAGGCCAGCTCCCTGACCTTCGTCAGCAAGCTGTCGCTGGAGAACGAGGCGTTGCGCTCGCTCGGCCTGCGGCGCGAGCTGGTCGCGGTGACGGGCGTGCGGGCCATCGGGAAGAAGCAGATGATCCACAACGATTCCACACCCCACATCGAGGTCGATCCGGAAACCTACGAGGTGCGCGCCGACGGTCAGCTTCTGACCTGCGAGCCGGCGGACGTGCTGCCCATGGCGCAGCGGTACTTCCTGTTCTGAGGTGAGAATGGAACATTTCCCTCTCCCGACCCGGGAGAGGGTGCCCGCGAAGCGGGCGGGTGAGGGTCGTTCGAGGATCAGGGCGCCGATCCTTGTCGGCACCCTCACCCTCCCACCGCTTCGCGGTGGGTCCCTCCCTCTCCCGGGGCGGGAGAGGGAATTCGAGGCAGAGGGTGAAGCGTTCGTGATTGGTGTCTTCGATTCCGGGCATGGCGGTCTGACGGTGCTGCGCGCGCTGGTGGCCGCCGCTCCCGGGCGTCCCTTCGTCTATCTCGGCGACCATGCCGCCGCTCCCTATGGTCCGCGCAGCGAGGAGGACATCTACCGCCTGACGGTCCAGGGGGTGGAACGGCTGTTCGCCCAGGGCTGCGGGCTGGTCGTCCTTGCCTGCAACACGGCGGCGGCGGTGGCCCTGCGGCGGATGCAGCAGACGTGGCTGCCCGTGGCCCATCCGGGCCGCAACGTGCTGGGCGTCCTGGTGCCGATGGTCGAGGCGATCACCCGCGTGCCGTGGATGCAGGACGGCCCCGCCGCCGACTGGCGTCCGGAGCCGCGGACGGTCGGCGTCTTCGCCACTCCGGCCACCGTCGCGTCGGGGTCCTTCCCGCGCGAGATCGGCAAGCGGGCGCCCGACGTGCGGGTGGTGCAGCAGGCCTGCCCGGACCTCGTCCCGCTGATCGAGCGGGGGGCGGGGGACGCGGAGCTGGCTCCGGCGGTGCGCGGCTATGTGCGGGCGCTGCTGGCGCAACTCGGCGGCCAGCCGCTGGACGCGGCGGTGCTCGGCTGCACGCATTACCCGCTGGTGGCGCATCTGTTCGCGGAGGCCCTGCCGCCGGGGGTGGAGGTGCTGTGCCAGCCCAGTCTGGTCGCCCGCTCGCTGGACAACTACCTGGAGCGCCACCCCGAATACGCTCCAGTGGCGGCCCCGGCCGCGGGCGGGGCGGCGGGCGCCCTTCGTTTCTTCACCACGGGAGCGGCGGAACCGGTCGGCGCCCTCGCGGGACGTTTCTTCGGCCGGCCCACACCCTTTGAACGGCTTTCTCCATGACCGACACGCTCCGCCGCGCCACCCGAGTTCACGCCCGCGGCCATTGGCCCGCCGAGCGCGAGGCCGGCACGGTGACCCTCGCCTTCGACGACCGCCACCGGCGGCGCATGGTGATGACGGACGACGCGGGGGCCGACTTCCTGCTGGACCTGCCGCGCGCGGTCGCGCTCGACCATGGCGACGGGCTGGAACTGGGCGACGGCGCCTACCTGCGCGTGGTCGCCGCCGACGAGGACCTGATGGAGGTGCGCTGCGGCGGCGGGACGGAGGGCTTCGCCCGCATCGCCTGGCACCTCGGCAACCGCCACCTGCCGGTGCAGATCGTCGGCGAGACCATCCGCCTGCGCCGCGACCATGTGATCGAGGACATGCTGAAGGGGCTGGGCGCCAGCGTCGCCGCCATCCACGCGCCCTTCGCGCCGGAAGGCGGGGCGTATTCGGGGCAGGGGCATGGCCATTCGCACGGCCATGGGCATGGGCATGATCACGATCATGGTCATTCGCATTCCCACGGGCACTCCCATTCCCACGGGCACTCGCATGACTGAGGGCGCTTGCCCCCTCGCTAACCCTTCCCAGCTTCGCGAGGGAGGGGACCTGGGCGAGGAGAGGCACCCTCTCCCGCGCAGCGGGGGAAGGTCGGGGTGGGGGCTCGTCTCGGCCGTCCACCTCACCAAGCTCCTGGCTTGGCTGTCGCCGTCCTTCCCGGTCGGCGGCTTCTCCTACAGTCACGGCATCGAGGCGGCGGTGGAGCAGGGCCTCGTCCGCGACCGCGACACGCTGGCGCGCTGGATGGACGGCATCCTGCGCCACGGCGCCGGGCGGACCGACGGTATGCTCTTCGTCGCTACCCACCGCGCCGTTCTGGCCGGCGACGAGGCGGCCTTCGCCTGGGCCGTCGAGCGCGCCGACGCCATGCGCGCCACCTCCGAAACCGCGCTGGAGAGCCGCGCGCAGGGGCAGGCCTTCCTCATCGCCGTGCGCGCCGCCTGGCCGCTGGAGGGGATGGAGCGCTGGGACCGGGTGATCGCCGACACCGGCCGCCCGGTTGCTTACGCCGTCGCCGTGGCGCTGGCCGCCGCGCTGATCGGCGTGCCGGAGGGACCCGCCCTGTCGGCCTATCTGCACGCCTTCGCCGCCAACCTCGTCTCGGCCGGGGTGCGGCTGGTGCCGCTGGGGCAGACGGACGGGCAGAAGGCCCTGGCGGCGCTCGATTCCGTGGTGCACTCTGCGGCGGAGGCCGCGCTGGCCGCCCCGCTCGACGACCTGGGCAGCCGCGCCATGGCCGTCGATTGGACCTCCATGATCCACGAAACCCAATACACGAGGTTGTTCCGCTCATGACCGCCCCGATTTCCAAGAGCCATGGTGGCCCCCTGCGCGTGGGCATCGGCGGGCCGGTCGGCTCCGGCAAAACGGCGCTGACCGACGCGCTGTGCAAGCGCATGCGCGACGACTGGGAGGTCGCGGCGATCACCAATGACATCTACACCAAGGAGGACGCCGAGTTTCTCACCCGCTCGGGCGCGCTGAAGCCGGACCGGATCATGGGGGTGGAGACCGGCGGCTGCCCGCACACGGCGATCCGCGAGGATGCCTCGATCAACCTCGCCGCCGTCGACGAGATGAACCGCAAGTTCCCGAATCTCGACCTGATCTTCGTGGAATCGGGCGGCGACAATCTGGCGGCGACCTTCTCGCCGGAACTGGCCGACCTGACCATCTACGTCATCGACGTGTCGGCGGGCGACAAGATCCCGCGCAAGGGCGGGCCGGGCATCACCCGGTCGGACCTGCTGGTCATCAACAAGATCGACCTCGCCCCGCTGGTCGGCGCCAGTCTGGAGGTGATGGACCGCGACGCCAAGAGGATGCGCGGCGACCGGCCCTTCGTCTTCACCAACATCAAGACGGGGCAGGGGGTGGACGCGGTCCAGTCCTTCATCGTTCAGCGGGGCGGGTTGCCGCTTCCGGGCTGACCGCTTCGCAGAAGAAGCATTCGCGGAACCTCCGTCTTGGCCGTGCTGTTTTCCCTGCGTGAGAACCACACGCACGGAAACCAAGCCGGAGGCCCCCACGATGAAACGCCTGCTCCTCAGCGCCGCCATGCTCGCGGGGGCGCTCGGGCCTTGGCCGGCGCTCGCCGAGACCTGCCCGGAGGGGGTGAACCGGCTGGGCCAGCGCATCGGCGCGCTGGAGGCCGCTGCCAACCAGACTCCCGCCTCCATCAGCCCGCAGGAGATCGGCCAGCTCCGCGCCCTGCGCCAGACCGCCGAGCGCGCCGGACAGCGCGGCGGCGAGCCGGCCTGCCAGACCATCCTGGGCGAAGCCGACGCCCTGCTGCGCTCGGTCGAGCATCCGCGCGTGGTCGCCGCCGACGACCTGTCGAAGGCCAAGCTGCACAACGCCAGCGGCGAGGAGATGGGCTCCATTTCCGAACTCGTGGTCGACCCGAACACCGGGCGCGTCGCCTACGCCGTGGTCGAAGCCGGCGGCTTCCTCGGGCTGGGCGAGCGCAACTTCCCGGTTCCCTGGGCATTGATCCAGCCGGCACAGGCCGGCGACGGCTACGTCCTCAACGTGACCAAGGACCGGCTGACCGCGGCGCCGCAGTTCACCAGTTCCAACCGCCCGGACATGTCGGACCGGCAATGGGCGGTGGCGCTGCACACCTATTACGGGGTCCAGCCCTATTGGATGCGCGACGGTGCGGCCCTCGCCGCGGTTGGTATGCCGGAGGGCGGTGCCGCGGGATCGCCGCAGCTCCAGTCGGAGGTGCAGCGCCTCTCCCAGGAGGTGGACCGGCTGAACCGCGAGCTGTCGCAGGCTCGCACGCTGGCCGACACGGCCCGCAAGCCCGACGGGACGGCGCAGCCGGGCTCGTCCGGTTCGACCGGCGCCGCGCCGGCGCCGGGCCAGGGTGGGTCCACGCCACCCGCCCCGCAGCAGTAAAAGATCGAGGAGAGCAGCGATGGCGATGACGAGCCAAAAGGGCATGGGCAGCCGCGACGCGGCCCTGCCGGACGATCTCGAACGCATGATCAATGTCGGACACACCGAACGCCTGGTGTCGCTGGTCGGCGGCGGGCTTCTCGCCGTGCTCGGGCTGCGCCGTCCGACCGTCGGCGGGGCGGCTCTGGCTCTGGCCGGCGGCGCCCTGGTCGCCCGCGGGCTGACCGGCTATTGCCCGGCCAAGGCGATGATGGAGGATTGGGGCGGCCATCATGGGGCGGGCACCCCCGCCGAGGATGTGGATCAGGGCGTCCACCGCTACTCCCGCCATCCCGGCGACATCTACGACGATGCCGATGAGAAGGAGAAGGTGGACGAGGCGTCGATGGAATCCTTCCCGGCCAGCGATCCGCCGTCCTTCACGCCCGGCGCCGTTTGATCGTCTCCGGTTCCATAAAAGCCGGTCCTACGAAAAGGCCCCTCCGAAAGGTGGGGCCTTTGTTTTTGTTGCGGTCCTCGGTATGAATACGCAAGAAAGAGGTATGGATTGCCGTTGCGGACTTCGCGTCTTCGCTGTGTGAAGGCTGTGTTACGGATAAACAAAGCGATAATGTCGGATATATTGCGACTTTAACAAGTTGCCTATGACCTTCGATTGCATTATGGTGCGTTGCACAATCCGAGTGATCCGATCTGGCGCACTCTGAATCCGGCCACCTTGCAATCCGGGAAAGCCAGCCTATGACCACGATCATCCCCGCCGCCGCCACTCTTGAAGGCAAGAAGGGCCTCGTGCTCGGCATCGCCAACGATCAGTCGATCGCGTGGGGCTGCGCCCGCGCCTTCCGCGCTCTGGGCGCGGATCTCGCGGTCAGCTACCTCAACGACAAGGCGAAGCGCTTCGTCGAGCCGCTGGCCCAGCAGCTCGAAGCGGAAATCTTCGAGCCGGTGGACGTCACCGGCGAGGGTGAGCTGAAGGCCATCTTCGAGAAGATCGAGCAGAAGTGGGGCAAGCTGGACTTCGCGCTGCACTCCATCGCCTTCGCCCCGAAAGACGACCTGCACGGCCGCGTCGTCGATTGCTCGCGCGAGGGCTTCCAGATGGCGATGGACGTGTCCTGCCACTCCTTCATCCGCATGGCCCGCTACGCCGAGCCGCTGATGAAGGACGGCGGTTCGCTGTTCACCATGTCCTATTTCGGCGCCAACCGCGTGATCGACAATTACGGCGTCATGGGACCGGTGAAGGCCGCGCTGGAGGCCAGCGTGCGCTATCTGGCGGCGGAACTGGGCCCCAAGGGCATCCGCGTCCACGCCATCTCCCCCGGCCCGATCAAGACGCGCGCCGCCTCCGGCATCGCCCATTTCGACGAGCTGATGGAGAAGGCTGCGGAGCGCGCTCCGGAGCAGCGCCTCGTCACCATCGAAGAGGTCGGCTACACCACCGCCTTCCTGGCGACCGACGGCGCCAAGGGCATCACCGGCAGCACCACCTACGTGGATTGCGGCTATTCGATCGTCGGCTGACCAAGGCGCCGTTTACCGATAAGCTGGGGCGGCTGATCGTCGCCTCATCTTCATAAAGACGATGTGAAGGCAGGCGGAAACATGACGTTTCCCCTGCCTTTCTGCGTCTTTGTCTTGGTGCGGCAAAATGCCATGTGACGATCGTATGCGTTCGTTTTGTAGAAAATGCGCCCATAATGCAGGCAAAGGCCGTCGGCAGCGGAGTCGGCGGTAACAGGGGTCGCGGCGTCTGGTATTTACGGTTCCTTGACGGATTGCGCACCTTCATCTTCAGTTGCGCAGGTACGGCGCGCTTCCCTTCAATGCGGTGGCTTTCGGCGGAATTGCCCGGTGGCCGCGGAAGACAGGGTGCGGAGGGTTCATGGGTGTCATTACGTGGAGGCGGCAGCTCAGCGTCGGCCAGCCGTCCATCGATGAAGATCACAAGCACCTGATCGAGTATCTGAACGAACTGGACGCCGCGCTGAATTCGCGCAGCTTCATGCCGGTGCGCGTCGCCAAGATCCTCATGAAACTGCTGGAATACACCCAGCAGCACTTCGCCCGCGAAGAAAAGATCATGCAGGCCGTGCATTACCCGAAGTTCGAGGAGCATGTCCGCCAGCACCACGAGGCGGTGCGGACCTTGAGCGAATTGTCCGCGGTCTTCACGCGGGACCCGACGCATCAGAACGCCGAGCGGATCTACACCTTCACGGCGAACTGGCTGGTCCACCACATCATCATGCAGGACACGCAGCTGACGCCCTACGTGCGGGGCGTCTGGGTGTGAGGGCCGGGCCGGCCGTCACAAGAAGGCGCTGCGCCGCCGGCCGGCGGCGTTCTCCCAGGCCCATTCGACGACGAGGCTGAGCAGCCGCTCCAGCGTCGGGCGCACCTGACGCGCCGACTCCTCGCGGAAGCCGAAAGGCGCCTCCTCGTCCATGTAGGTGACCTGCGACAATTCGAGCTGGATGGAGTGGATGTTGTCGGCGGGGTTGCCGTAGCGGCGGGTGATGAAGCCGCCCTTGAAGCGCCCGTTCTGCACCGAGGAAAAGCGCCCGGTGGCGGTGAGCACGTTCATGACCCGGCCGACCAGCGCCGGCGAGGCGCTGCCCCCTTCCGCTGTGCCCAGGCTGAAGTCCTGGATCTGCCCGTCGAAGAAGCGCGGCACGCGCGACCGGATGGAATGGGCATCGAACAGCACCGCCACGCCGAAGCGTTCCTTCAGCGCCTGAAGCTCGCCGTTGAGCTGCTCGTGATAGGGGCGCCAATAGGCGCCGATCCGCCGCCGCACCTCCGCCGTGTCCGGCTCCCGCCCCGGCCGGTAAACCGGCTGGTGATCGAAGGTGGTGAGGGGACAGAGTTCGGTGCTGCTGGCGCCGGGGGTGGGAAGGGCGTTGTCGGGATCGCGGTTGAGGTCGATCACGTAGCGCGAGAGGATGGGCTTCAGGAAACCGATGCCCAGCGCCGGGGCGAAGTGATACAGCCGGTCGAGATGCCAGTCGGTGTCCGGCACCGCCAGGGCGGAGTCGGTCATGGTGGCCGCGATGTCCGGCGGCACGACGGTGCCGACGTGCGGGATGCTGAGCAGGACGGGGGTTTCCCCCGGCTGGAAGCGGAACGTCTCCATGCCAACACCCTTTGTTTCCTGGCCCGATTCTTTAGGCCATTCGTGCAACAACGGTTTGATGCGCCGCAGCATGATCGGAACTATGCGGCGCAACCGGCATGGCGGTCAATCCTATTGCGTATTTGTTATAAAGGCTTCAACGGGTTGTGGCGGTCGATGCCGCCGCAACCGGAACCGCCTCACGCCTCCAGGTCACCCTCGCTCTCTTCCGCCACATGGTCGACCATGTCGGAGAGGACGCGCCGGATGTGCTCGTCGGTGATCAGGTAGAAGACGCGGTTGCCGCGCCGTTCCGCCTGGATAAGCCGTCCCGCCCGCAACAGGCGGAGGTGATGGCTGACCAGCGACGGCGACAGGCCCAGCGCCGCCGCCATGTCGCCGACCGAGGTCGAGGTGTCCAGGCAGGCCAGGATGATGCGCAGACGGCTTGGGTCGCTCATCAGGCGGAACATGTCGGCCAGTTCGGTGGTCTGGTCTTCGGACAGGCGGAGATGCGCCGGCTTGTCCTTTGGTGCTGACCCTTTTTGCATGCCGCGTTGATTCCCGCTCGTAAGGTTTTTATCGGTGGTTGCCGCTCTTACAAAGTATAGGTCGGCGGCCGCGTCAATCCCATAGGTCGGCGAAGCGGTGCCCGAAGTCGCCGGGCGGCGGCATCTTACGTACGGCCTATCGCTCGCCTGTTGACCTTGGACGGAGGCTCGGGAACAATTCGGCCACAAGCACGACGGTCTGGGACAAGGCCGCACAGGACGCCTTCAACGATCGAATCAATGATCGGCAACGGTCGAACGAACGACCGAAACGGGCAGGATCGAGGGGGAGGACCGCCATGACGTCGCGCCGACAGGTTCTGCTTCCGCTTGCGCTGGCCCCGGTGGCCGGCTGGGCGATCTGGGCCAGCAACGCCAGAGAACCCACCCATTCCGCGGGCCCGTTCCATCTGCCGCTGGACGACACCACGGCCCTCTGGCGGGATCTGGTGCAGGTCCGCATGGAAGGACCGTCCGCCAACCCGGTCTTCCCGACCCGCGTCAAGGCGTTGGAGGGTAAGCTGGTGACGGTGCGCGGCTTCATGGTGCCGCTGAGCGACGCGCCGGCCCACAACCGCTTCATACTCGCCGCCAACCCCGTTTCCTGCCCGGCCTGCCACCGGCCCGGCCCCTCCACCATGCTGTATGTCCACAGCCAGATCCCGGTTCGCGATTCGCAGGCGCCGGTGCTGATGACCGGCACGTTGCGGCTGAATCCTCTTGAGGGTTTGTTCTACCGTCTCGACCGTGCCGAGCTGCGTTACGCCTGATCGTTGCGGGTCTCATCGGCCGTTCCTTTTTTCGCTGTGTCGTGAAACCCTGCCTCCTGTGCGGGTCGGAGCGGTGGTGGGGAACGCATGGCCGGAGAGGGCGTGGCGCTGCGGCGCGCCATCGGGGTGTTCCTGGCGCTCGCGCTGTATGGCCTGCTGAGCGCGCCGGCCCCGGCGGAGATCCGGATGGCCGAAGCGGCGATTGGCGCGCTGCTGGTTCAGGGCGTCGGTCTGTCGCGTCCGCTGTCCGTGGCGACGGGAGACGCGTTGCTGGCGCGCGATTCGGCGCCGTGGGAGATGCCCGCTGTGCTGGCGCTGGCGGTGCTGTTGTGGTGCCCGCTGATGCGCGGCGTTTGGTTGGACTGGGCGCCGGGCGACATGGTGCGCGATGTCGTGCCGCTTCTTTACCTTTTCCTCCCCGTCCTGTTGGTGCCGATGCTGCGCGCCGCTCCCGATCGGGCGGCGGGGCTGCTGGCCGGCGGTCTGGCCGTGGCCGGTGTCGGCTTCGCCTTGCGTTGGTGGAAGCAGGCGGATTGGGGGTTCGGCGCCGTCGGGGTTCGGGCCATGGCGGATGGCGGCGTCTATTTGCTGAACGCGCCATCGGTCCTGTTCGCCGCCATCGCCTTGCCGGCTTTCGGAATCGGCATGCTGATGCATGGCGGGTGGCCGCGCCGTGCCGCCGGCGTGGTGGCGATGCTGGGCGGCCTTCTCTGTCTGGCCGCTCTGGCCGGGGCGGTGCACCGGATGGCGCTCGGACTCGCCGTCGTCGCCTTCACGGCGCTCGGGCTGTGGTGGCTGCGCCGGGCGCCGCTCGCCGGGGTGGGGGCGGGCTTGGCGGCGTTGCTGTTGGTGACGCTCTTTCACGACGCTCTGTTCGGCGCGTTCGGGCAGGTGGCCGAGAAAACCCGGCTGGCCGGAGCGAACACCCGATGGGAGGAGGCGGAGGCCGCGCTCGGGCAGGCCCTGTCCTCCCCGGTCGCTTTTCTGTTCGGGCAGGGGTGGGGGGCGCTTCTCGCCAACCCGGCGGTGGGCGGTTGGCGGGTGTCCTACACCCACACGCTGGCGACCTACGCCCTCGCCAAAACCGGGGTGGTCGGCCTGTGCGCCCTGGTCGCGTATCTGGGCGGGCTTGCGCCGCGCGCGCTGGCTCTTCTCCGTTCCGACCCCGTGCTCGGCTGGGCGGTGGCGGCGCCGCTGCTGATGGCGCTCGGTCTGCACACGAGTTTCAAGTACCTCGATACGGGTCTGCTGCTCACCCTGGCGGCGCTGGCGTCGGAGCGCGGGAAGCGGTTGCCGGAGCGCTGATGGAAATGCATACTTATGCGTGTTTCATCAAGGCGAATGTCCTTCCATCATGGATTCACCATCCATTCTGTTCGTCAACCGCGTGTTTCCTCCGGACAAAGGGGCGACCGGGCGTTGCGTGTCCGATCTGGCCGAGCGGATGGCGGCGATGGGGTGGCGGGTCACGGTGGTCGCGGACGGCTCCGGCCCCAGTGCCGCGCCGCCCGGCGTCACCGTGCACCGCACCGGTGGAGGACGGCCGCCGCAAGCAAGCGGGGCTCCCGCGGACGCGCGGCCGGCGGCCCGCGGCTATCTGGCCGCCGCGGCGCGGCTGATCCATCGGGCGTTGCGCCTGCCGCGTCACGACGTCGTGGTGACCATGACCGACCCGCCGCTGCTGGCGTGCGCCGGGCCGCTGATCGCCGCGCGCCACGGCGCGGCGGCCCTTCACTGGAGCCAGGATGTGTTTCCGGCGTTGCTGCCGGTTCTCGGCGTCCGCTTGCCCGACCCGTTGATGCGGTGGGTCGACCGGGCCAGCGCCCAGGCCCTTCGCCGGCAGGACGCGGTGGTGGCCATCGGGCGCTGCATGGCCGGGCGTCTGGCGGCGGCGGGGGTGCCGGCCGAACGGATCACCGTTCTGCCCAACTGGCCCGATCCGCGCATCCGGCCGGTGCCGCGGGCGGAGAATCCGTTCCGGCAGGAGCTTGGGTTGGGCGACCGTTTCACCGTGGCCTATTCCGGGAACATGGGATTGGCCCACCCGATGGACGCCGTGCTGGACGCGGCGACGCTGCTGGCGCGCAGCGACCCCGCCGTTGCGATTCTGCTGATCGGTGAAGGGCGGCGGCGGGCAGCGGTGGCGGAGGCGGTGGAGCGGCGGGGGCTGAGGAACGTCCGGCTGCTGCCGCTCCAGCCGCCGGACCGGCTGGCCGAAAGCCTGTCCGCCGCGGATCTGCACCTGGCGACGATGGACCCGCGCGCGGAGGGGCTGCTGGTGCCCAGCAAGGTGGCCGGCGCGCTGGCGGCGGGCCGGCCCTGCCTGTTCCTGGGGCCGGCGGGCAGCGAGGCGGCCACCATGCTGGACGGTTGCGGTCAAAGGCTGGCGCCCGACGACGCGGTGGGGCTGGCCGCCGCGGTCCGCCGCTACGCCGGCGATCCGGACCTGTGCGCGGCGCAGGGCGCTCGGGCGCTGTTCGTCGCCTCGGCCTGGGACGCCGCTGCGGCGGCGCGGCGCTTCTCGACGTTGGCGGACGGGCTGCGCCGGACAAAGCTGCGGGGCGTGTCTGCGCTGCCCGGGCGGAGCCTGCCGCATGCCTGACGGGATGCCGCGGCGCCACTCCCCGCTGGAGTTCGACGCGGTGGAGTCGGGTCGACGGCTGCGCCGGTTCCTGCGGACGCTGCGGGGAGGCTGGCCGATCCTGCTCATTGGGACGGCGCTGGGGGTCGCGGCGTCGGTGACCGCCTTGCGGCTGGTCGTGCCCCAATACACCGCCGTGATGGTGATCGGGCCGACCGCCCGCGTCGGTGCGGCGGCCATGGGAGCGCGGCTGCCCGTTCTGATCGGCCGGGAGGCCGCCGCCGCCGCGTCGGAACCCGGCCCGGGGGACGAAATCCTCTCGGACTTCGCGCGCTACCTCCAGCTTTTCACCTCGATCCCGGTGGCGGAGCGGATGATGGCCGATCCTCAGCTGCTGCGCGGCCTGTTTCCCGATCGCTGGGACGAGGCGGCGGGGAGCTGGCGTCCGGCGCCCGGCCCCTTGGCGTCCGCCAAGCGGCTGTTCCTCGCGCTCGTCGGCCGGTCGGATTGGGTGGAGCCCGATGCCGAGCGGGTGGCGAGCGCGCTTCGTGATCGGTTGACCGTCGATATGGTGGGCAGCGGGCCGATGCGGCGGCTACGGCTGCGGCACGCCGACCGCGCCATGGCGCTGCGGATTCTGTCGAGCGCGGCCCAGGCGACCGACGCCCATCTGCGGGCGGAGGCGTCCCGGCGCAGCGCCGCGCAGATCGCCCACGTCCGCGCCCGTCTGGCCGGGATCACCGTGGCGGAGCACCGCCGCGCCCTTGCCGACCTGCTGTCCGAGCAGGAGCGGATCGCCATGATGATCGAGGTCGATCTGCCGCTGGCCGCTGACGCCATCGAGCCGCCGGCCGCGCCCCAGCGCCCGGACTGGCCGAACCCTCTGATGGTCGTTCCGATGGCGGCGTTGGCTGGTCTTATGGCCGGGGCGGTCGCCGTCAGCCTGCGGCGCCTGTGGCGCGCCGGCGGCGAGGCATCCCCGTGATCCCCGTGTCGGTCGTGGTGATGACCCGCAACGAGGCGGTCAATCTTCCCCACTGCCTGCCCGCGCTGGAGCGGTTCGCCGAACGCTTCGTGGTCGACAGCGGGAGCACCGATGGCACGCCGGCGATCGCCGAGGCGGCGGGAGCGCGGGTGGTGCCCTTCCGCTGGGATGGCCGGTACCCAAAGAAGAAGCAATGGTGCCTGGACCATCTGCCGTTTCGCCAGGACTGGGTCCTGTTCGTCGATGCCGACGAGCGACTCGGCAATGCCCTGGTGGAGGAGATCGCCGCGTTGATGGCCGCAGGGCCGCGGTATGACGGCTACCTGATCAACGGCCGTCCCGTGTTCCTCGGCCGTCGGCTGCGCTTCGGCGCGGGCAACCGGAAGCTCGCCCTGTTCGACCGCAGGAAAGCGCGCTTCCCATCGGTGCCCGATCTGGATGTCGCCACCATGTGGGAGGTGGAGGGGCATTACCAGCCGGTGATCGCCGGCAGGGTGGGACGGTTGCGGAACGGCCTGGACCACGCCGACGACAAGCCGGTCGCGGCTTGGTTGGAACGGCACGCCCGCTACGCTGATTGGGAAGCGGCGCTGCGTTCGGATGGACGGATGACGAACCTGATCGCGCTGGAGTCCGGAGTGCGGCGGTGGCTGAAGATCGGCCTCGACCGGTTGCCGGCCCGTCCGCTTCTGATCTTTCTGTACGGGTACGTTTTGCGGCTGGGCTTTCTGGACGGCGGTCCCGGCTTCCAGCACGCGCTGGCGCGGGCCTTCTACTATTGGCAGATCGGCGTGAAGATCGCGGACGCGAGGCGACGGGCCGCTTCACCCGCGTCCACCGATGACTGAGGGGGTGCGGGCGGAGCCGTGCCTTACACCGCCTCGTCCAGAGCGCGCTCCCCGCCCAGCGCCTTCAGGAGGTCGAAGGTCCGCTTGCGCACGGAGGGGTCTTCGATGCGGTAGTAGGCCCGCACCAGCTCCAGGGTCTCGCGGCGGGCCATCGACTCGAATTCTTCCGTTTCGGACGGCGGAAGATCGGCCGACGGGGTGGCGATGTGCTCCGGCGACGGCATGTCTTCGAAGAAGTAGCTGACCGGGACGCCCAGGACCTGCGACAGGTTGAACAGACGGCTGGCGCTGATGCGGTTGGATCCGCGTTCGTACTTCTGGAGCTGCTGGAAGGTGATCCCCACGGCCTCGCCCAGCTTCTCCTGGCTGAGACCGAGCAGGGTCCGGCGCAGACGGAGCCGGGCGCCGACATGGATGTCGATCGGGTTTGGTCCCTCGCCACGGCGTGAGAGCGTGTGGGCGGGTGATAGCTTGGATTTCGTGGCACTCATAATAGACCCTCAGTATGGAGGTGGTTCGCGCCACCAGGGAAATTGGTTAGTTCAGAAAGTAAATTCTATGCAACTTTTCGTGCGCATCAATAGCTAGATGCGTAAAACAGTCGCCAAAGCTTATGAAAGAAATGATCGTTCATTTGGTGAGAAACGATATTTCGCGTAAAGCCATGGAATTGTCTGGCGCAGGGTAAGGGCAAGCCATTGTAATGCCCACAATGTTGCGTTGGTTGTATAGCCGACCCCAAGCAGCTCGCGGCGGATGATCGCCTGCTCCCGGCGCCCGCGCGCCGGGTCCTGCTGCGACCGCCCGCCTCCGGCGAAAATGCATACCGAAAGTGGCAAGCGCTGCGCCCGCGGCCCTTGCTTGAGCATGGTCAGCGTGAAGGCGTAATCGGCGGCAAGACCATGGCGCGGATCGAATCGCGGGGCGGGCGACTCGCCCAAGCGGTAGACCATGGCTTGGTGGTGCGTGAACATGCCCAGCAGGGCGCGGCGGTGCGACCGTGCCCGCTTCACCACGAGGCGTCCGCCTGGCAGCTCCTCCAACGCGTCCCCATAGAACAGACCGGCGTCCGGATGTTCGGCCAGGATGGGAAGCAGCCGCTCCAGAACCCGGCCGTCGGCCAGCCGGTCGCCGGCGTTGAGGAACAGGACGTGGCTGCAGGGGGCGTTCCCAGGGGCATTGTCAGGTGGCGACCGTTCGGCGATGGCATCCAGGGCGATGTTCATGGCGTCGTACAGGCCGCGGTCGGGCGATGAGCGCCACCACGCCGCCTCGTCGGCGTGGCGGGCCAGCCAGCGGGCCGTGCCGTCGCTGGAGCCTCCGTCCGCCACGAACCAGTCGTAGGCCGCCGCGGTCTGGGCGCGCAGGCTGGCGCGGGTGGCGAGCAGCCCGGGCAGGTCGTCGCGGACCACGGTGACCACGGCCAGCCGCACCGTCCCCGCCCCGCCCGTCATTCGGAGATCACCGCGATGGCCGCCGCCGAAATGGCGAGCTGGCCGAGGATGGTTCCCATGTTCTTGGAGAACTCCATGAGGTCGAATGGTTTCGGATCGCGCGGCACCACGATGGACGAACCGGGCAGGATCGCCGTGACCGTGTGGTTCCAGGAGGACAGGGACAGCGGCTGCGCCCGCCCGTCCGGCAGAACCAGGAAGATCCGGGCGTCGTCGGCGTTGCGGCTCGTTCCGCCGGCGTCCCGCAGATAGGCGTCGGCGGTCTTGCCGCTGACGAACTGGGCGGCGGTCGGGTGCAGGACCTCCCCGGTCACGGTGACGGTCAGCGGCCGTTTCGGGATCAGGATGCGGTCGTCCGGCTCCAGCAGCACATCCAATTCCGGTCGTTGGCGCAGCACCTGGGGGTCCGCCTCGACGACGATGCGGCCCAGCGGTTCGACGCCGCGCAGCTGGGTGGCGAGCTGCCGGGCCAGCCCAACCACGTCGGAGCGCGCGGCCTCGCCCTTCTCGACCTCCTGCACCATCCAGCGCTCCAGGTCGCGGGCCTGCTGGTCGAACCAGGCGCGCTCGCGCTTGCGCTCGCTGTCGCGCAGGAAGCTGGTCCCGGCGGGATAGGCGTCCTCCGTCAGGCCGCCGGCCCGGTCGATCAGCGAGGACAGCGTCTCGCCGCGCACCACGTCGTAGCGGCCGGGGCGGCGCACCGCGCCGGAGATGGTGACCGCGCGCGCCTCCAGCGCTTGCGGCACCGGATTGACGCGCAGGCTGTCGCCCGGATGCAGCGCCGTCCGGGCGG
This sequence comes from Azospirillum brasilense, assembly GCF_005222205.1. NCBI lineage: Bacteria > Pseudomonadati > Pseudomonadota > Alphaproteobacteria > Rhodospirillales > Azospirillaceae > Azospirillum > Azospirillum brasilense. Next base: position 25,302 of record NZ_CP032345.1, read on the forward strand.
ACGCCCCGTCGCGGAGGTCCAAACGGCGGCGCTGGCCGGCGCCGGTGGTGATCTCCAGGCTGGTGGGATCGGCGGTCGCGGCGGGGCCGCCGGCGGTTGCCAGCAGCGCTTCGACCGTCGCCGTGTCCGCCACGGGATAGGTGCCGGGAAGGCGCACCGCGCCCCGCACCTGCACGCCGCGTTCCCGCACCAGGGCCGCGACGTCGTCGGGAAGGGGCGGTTCGGCGTCGGCCGGCGTCGCTTCGCTCCGGGCGTCCTTGTCCGCAGGGGCGGTCAGCGCACGGACATCGGCGGCGGAGAGCAGGCGCACCCGGTCGCCGTCGGCGAGCGCGCGGTTGGCCTGACCGGAGGCCACCTCCTGCGGTGAAAACGGAAGCAGACGGCGGGCGAGGGTGCGGCGGTCGAAGCGCTCGATGACGCCCAGCAGGGGATAGACATCCCGTTTCAGGGCGTCTCCCCCGGTCAGCGCGTCGCGCAGCGTGGCGCCCCCCGCCAAAGGACGAACGCCGGGACGGCGGGCATGGCCGGTCAACTCGTAGACGGGGTCGTCCGGTTCCACGATGGTTCCAGCCGTCGGACGGCGTGGCGACGCCCCGCCGACGGGGGGCGCATAAACGCCGGGCTCCCGCCCGCCGGCGGCAATCGCCAGCTCCGCGGCACCGCCCCGCCCGGTGGAGGGATAGAAACCGGGACGCGGCACCCCTCCCATCAACAGAACGGAATGCTCCAGGGCGAAGACGAGCAGATCGGGAACGGCTTCGAACAGGGGCGGGCAGGGGGTGCGCGCGCCGGTGAGCCCCGCCGCCGCCCGTGCCTGGGGCCCTTCGGCGAGCGGCCCGTCCGGCTGCGCCGTCAAGGCGCGGGCCAGCACCACCAGGCCGCGGCACGCGTCCGGGGCCGGCGCGCGCGCGCCGCGCAGCAACTCCAGAACCGGTTCGGAGGTCAGGAAATCCACGTCGTCCGCGCCCAGAACGTAAAGGGTGTCGCCCTCGGCCAGAGGGCGGCGGTCGCGGCCGCCGAGCACCGCTCCCAGGTCGATCGGCTGCAGGACGCGCGCGCGGCTCACCGGGCTGGTCGACGCGAGCACCGCGAAGGGGAAATAGGGCGCCGGTCCCAGGTCCGCCGCCGAGACCAGCGTCGCGATGGTCGGGGTCCGTTCCAGCGCCCGTGGGCCGGGGCGCAGGACATGGCCGTCCAGACGCAGATCGCCGCGCCGGTCCTCCCGGCGGGGGGCGAGCAGCAGCAGGTCGCCGTCGCCCAGCCGGGCGGCGTCCGTGTCGGACAGGTCCTCGGCTTGCTCCTCGCCGTTGGGGCCGATGGCGTAACGGAGCGCCCGATGCGCGCCGGGCCGCAGGAGACCGCCGGCCATCTCCTTCGCGACGGCGACCGGAAGGCGCTCCTGCCCGGGAGGAAGCTCGTAGACACCGGGGCGCTTCAGCGGACCGGCCAGCGCCACGGTGGGGCCGATCGGCGGCACGAAGACGCGGTCGCCGTCGCGCAGGCGGAGACCCGCGTTCGCGCCGTCCCCGGTCATGAACAGGTCGTACAGGTCGACGGGCAGGCCGGTGGATGGGATCCCTCCGGTGGCTTGGGCGCGGAACAGGCGGATGCGGCGCAGCGACCCGCCGCGGGTGACGCCGCCCACGGCGGTCAGCGCGTCGATCAGCGTGGCGAAGGCTCCCACCTCCTGCCGGCCCGGACGCGCCACGGCGCCGGTCACCAGCACGCCGATCCGCCGGATTTCGGTCACCGAGACATACACCTCGGTGTCGGGAAAGGAGGCGGTGACGGCGCTCGCCAGTTCGACGCGCAGATCCGCCAGTGTCAGGCCTTGCGCCACGACCGGCCGAACGTCGTCCGCGGTGAGCAACCCGGCCGCGTCGACGACATACCGCTTGCTGGAGGATTTCTGACCGCGCAGGGTCACCAGGAGTTCGTCGCCCGGACCCAGCGTGTAATCGGCCTGCACGCCGCCTGAACCGTCGCGCCGCGGGGGTTGCTCGCCGAACTGGTCGTAACCGAATTGGAGGAGGACCGAACCCGCCCGTTCGCTGTACGCGGTCTCGATCGGCGACAGGGACCCCGGGAGCGGAGCGGGTTTCACGGGCGACGAGGCCGGACCGCGGGCCTGGGACGCCGTGGGGAGGGGTTCGGCAGCCGATGCGGCGAGCCCCCAGATGATCAGCGCCGTCAATGGCGCCAAAAGAGAGAGGATTCTGCGCAAGAATTCACACATGGATTGTGGTGGCGCCGTATCCCGGCACCATGCTGGTCATCCAATCCGGGCGCTATGAATACTATTGCGTGTGATGCCGTGAAAAGGCAACGGCCAAGCTGCGTTGCCGTTCCGTCCGGCGGCGTGTAGACTGCGTGGCATCGCGTGGAGCGCGCAGGAGCCGCGGGCCATGGTTGCCGGTGTATCGTCCAGTGGAATTTACGGCGTGCCGCTCCTGCGGCCCGCTCAGACGGGGCGTGACCGGAGCCAGGGCGGCGTTCAGGACACCGGTCAGGCCGGCACGGGTCGCAACGTCGCCGGCCAGCCGGGCACGCTGACCGACGATCAGCAGCGGCAGGTCGAGGAACTCAAGCGCATCGACGCCAGCGTCCGCCAGCACGAGGCGGCGCATCAGGCAGCCGGCGGTCCCCACGCCGGTGCCGCCTCCTTCACCTTCACCCGCGGGCCGGACGGCAAGAACTACGCGACCGCCGGCGAAGTCCAGGTGGATGCCGGCGCGGAGAGCGATCCCGAAGCCACCGTCCGCAAGATGGACACGGTCAAGGCGGCGGCCCTGGCGCCATCCGACCCGTCCGCGCAGGACCTCCGCGTCGCCCAGCAGGCCGATGCCGCGAAGATGCAGGCGCAGCAGGAGGTGCGGCGGAAGGGGGCGGAGACGGGCGCGCGGAGCGGAGGCTCCCCCGATGAGCAGGACCGTGGGCGTGAGGGCGCGCCGTCAGGCGACACCGCCGCGCCGGCGCTGGCGGCGCGGGGGACGGCGGCTTATGCGTCGGCCTCCGGCATCGGCCGGCGCATCGGCACCACCGGCATCATGGTCTGACGCCGGGTTGCCCCCCTATCCTCAGCGGCGGACGGGGGACTCGCCGTCGAGGGTCAGCAGCGGGCCGTAAAGCTCCGGCCGCCGGTCGCGGAAGATTCCCCAGGACGCGCGCTGGGCGGCGATGCGGTCCAGGTCGAAGCTGGCGGTCAGGACCGTCTCGCTCTCCCGGTCGGCCTGGGCGACCAGTTCCCCGGTCGGCCCGGCGATGAAGGAGGACCCGTAGAAGGTGATTCCGCAGGTCTCGCCCTCTTCGCGCCCGATGCGGTTGGAGGCGACCAGCGGCATCAGGTTGGCGCCGGCGTGGCCCTGCATGACCCGCGTCCAGTGGGCTTGGCTGTCCAGTGACCCGTCCTGGGGCTCGGACCCGATGGCGGTGGGGTAGAACAGGATCTCCGCGCCCTTCAGCGCCATGGCGCGGGCCGATTCGGGAAACCACTGGTCCCAGCAGATCGCGCAGCCGATGGCGGCGTAGCGGGTCTTGTAGACCTGGAATCCGGTTTCGCCTGGGTTGAAGTAGTATTTTTCCTGGTAGCCGGGGCCGTCCGGGATGTGGGACTTGCGGTAGACGCCGAGCACCGTGCCGTCCGCGTCGATCATCGCCAGCGAGTTGTAATACGCGTTCCGCGCCCGCTCGAAAAAACTGGTGGGGATGACCACGGACAGTTCACGGGCGAGCGCGCTCATCCGCGCGATCACCGGATGATCCTCGGCGGGGTGGGCGAGGGCGAACAGCTCCTGCTTCTGGTCCTTGCAGAAATAGGGCGTTTCGAACAGTTCCTGGGGGAGGATGATCTGGGCGCCGCGCGCCGCCGCTTCGCGCACGAGGCGTTCCACGCCGTTCACATTGGCGTCGCGGTCCCAACCGCAGGCCATCTGGGTCGCCGCGACGGTGACGGTGCGTCCGGTGGTGGGGCGCATGGGCTGATGCTCCTGTGCTTTTGCGTGGCGCTGTGCCGTGTTAATGGGCGGACGGCCGGGTGCGCAACCCCATCTCCGCCCTGTCACAAACCTTTCAAGAACATAAGCCTTTCAAGATCACAAACCTTCAGGGTCGCGATTCTTCCAGGGTCATGGACCGATCGGATTGTTCATATTCCGGAGTCGGACGACCTCTCCGCCCGTCCGTTGCCGGCGGGCGGGGGAAAAGGTGAAGGTCATACGCACAAATACGAAAAAACATCCTTCAGGGATCGCGCGATGGTTATGCGACATATTATTGCATGCTCGCGAAATTTATATCCGCAATCTCTTTGCGATTTTTCCGATGATGGATATGATCGGCTAAGTTGATTTCACCCGTCGGTTCTGCTCGCTGCGCCGCAGCGCGGCCCGACGGACGTCTGCCGAGAGATTGTCGTCATGCATGGGCGTTTCAAGAGACAGAAACCCATGGTCGCCGAACCGCAGGGGGAGGATTCCGACGCGCTCCCCCAGTGCGGCGCGATCTTGCCGCGGGCCGTGCGGGAGACGCATCGCGCCATCGCACGCACGCTGCAAATCCGCATCGCCGATCATGGTGTCAGCATGGGGCAATGGTATTTTCTGCGCGCCCTGTGGGAAGAAGACGGGCTGACCCAGCGTGAATTGAGTCAGCGTGTCGGCATGATGGAACCGACCACCGTCACCGCGTTGAACAATCTGGAGCGGTGCGATCTCGTTCAGCGGGTGCGCAACCCTCACGACCGGCGCAAGGTGAACATCTACCTGACACCGAAGGGCAAGGCTCTGCGGGCCGACATCCTGCCCTGCGTCGAGGAGATCGAGGAGACCGCCATCCAGGGCATTTCCCCGGACGAACTGGCGCTGACCGTCAGCGTGTTGCGCCGCGTGTCCGCGAATCTCGGCGGCCTGCCGCCCATCGGCGGAGACGATGATCTGGGATGATGGATTTTGCGGCGGCCGTCCTCCGTGCGCCGGCTGTTCCGATCAATCGTCCAGATCGGGCGGTGGCGGCAGGCTGGCGCCAGTCAGGTTGGCGCCGGTGAAGCGCGCGTCGCGGATGTTCGCGTCGCTCAGAATGGCCCCCGTCAGGTCGGCGCTGGAGAAGTCGCAGCCGGCCAGATTCGCCCCACGCATGTTGGTGCGGATGCAGGAGGCCCCGGCGAAGGTGCTGCCGGTGAGATTGGCCGCCCACAGCCGCCCGGTCGGTCGGCCGTCCGGGCCCTTGATGTCGACCCAGCCGATTCCCGCCCCGTCGAACCGCGCGCCGGTCAGGTTGGTGCCGCGGAGCGTCGCCCCGTCGAGGATGGCGCCGCTGAAATCGCTGCCGGTCAGGTCGGCGGCGGAGATGTCGCACATGATGAGCAGGGAATCGCGCATCTTGGCACCGACCAGCCGCACCCCGCGCAGATTGGCGCCGGACAGATTTACGCCGTGAAGGTCGATGTGCGACAGGTCCGCCCCGCTGAGGTCGGCGCGTGAGCCCATGGCGCCGTTGGTGTTGATCCAGGTGTAATGGTTGTGCAGGGCTTCTTGGATCTGGATCGAGAAATTCTCGGCGGAGCGCGCCATGTTGGCGCCCGTGGTGTCGGCTCCGGCAAGGTCCGCCCCCTCCATCTTCGCGCCCTGGAGGTCGGCGTTGCGCAGGTTGGCGCCGGCCAGCACGGCGCCGTTCAGGTTGGCGTCGCGCAGGATCGCGCCCTGGAGATTGACGCCGGACAGGTTGCAGCCGCGCAGGTCGGCGCGGGCGAGGTTGCAGTTCTTCATGGTCGAGCGCATCAACGTGGCTCCGGCCATCAGCGCGCCTTCGCAATCCGCCCCGTTCATCGACACGTCGGTCAGGTCGGCGCCGGACAGGTTGGCGTTCGACATCATCGCGTCGTCCATGTCGCTGCCGGACAGGTCGGAGCGCACGAAGTCCAGCCCCTTGCTGCCGTTTGCTCCGTTTCCGCCGTACAGCAGCGCGCCGCCGCGCAGGTCGGCCTCCTTCAGGATGGCGCGTTTCAGCTTGGCGCCGCGCATGTGGGCGCCGCGCAGATCCGCCCGGTAGAAATTGCAGCCGGTCAGGTCGGCCTTGGTCAAATGGGCGGCGAACAGGTCGGCGTGGCTGAGATTCGCGTTGGACAGGTCGCAATGGGCCATGTTGGCCCCCGACAGCTTGCCCTGCGTCAGCTCCACCCCGGCGAGGTTCGATCCCTCCAGGTTGGTCATGGTCAGGTTGGCGCGCGTGCCGCCCGACCGGTTCTTCAGCCAACGCTCGTGCTTTTCCAGCACGGCGACCAACTCATGTGGCGTCATGACCCCGTCCGACAATCGGCCCCTCCCGGCACAGCGCAGGGTTCGGGGCGCGGTTACTCCAGCGCGTTAGCAGTGTCATAAGATAATCTGGTTTAATTGTTAACATGCGGCTCCATGGCCGGTCGCGAGACGATGCCAAACCGGCGCGGTGGGGCAATGGATCGACGGGAGGGGGCGAATGACCGGCGGACACACGGTGGCGGCCTTCGATGCCGAACTGGCGCGTCTGCACCGGATCATCGTGACGATGGGGCGGCGGGTGGAGAGCCAGTTCGCCGCCGCTCTGTAAGCCATCGCGGAGCGGAACGCCGCCAAAGCCGCACGGGTGGTCGAGGCGGATGCCGAGATCGACCGTTTGGAATTGGAACTGGAGTTGCAGAGCGTCCGATTGCTGGCCCTATGTCAACCGATGGCCAAGGATTTGCGCGACATGTCGCCTCTCAAGATCGCCTCCCATCTGGAGCGGATGGGCGACTTCACAAGTTCGGTGGCCAAGCGCGCGGTCACGCTGGCGGCCTATGACGGACAGGATGCCGAGCGGGCGATGGCCGTCAGCAACCGGGATGGTCAGGCCGATGCCGCCTACACCAGCCTGTTTCGCGCAATCCTGACCTATATGATGGAGTCGCCGGCGCAGATCACCGGCTGCACCCACCTGCTGTTCGTGGCGAAGTCGATCGAGAGCGCCGGGGATAACGCCACGAACAGGGCTGAAAACATCCGCTGCATCGTTCAGGGGCGCCTGCCGTCCGAGGAGCGGAGCAAAGGCGACACTCAGCAGCGTCACGGTGGTGGAGTAAGGAATAGGGGGCGCGCGGCGCGCCCCTCACTTTGCTGGGCGGTCGTGGCGCATCAATGCTTGGGGCGCCAGCCGCTGCCGTCCGGTTCGAAACGCCGCCGGACCGCGGCCCAGGCGACCTTGTGGGCCAGCCTCTCGCGCTGCATGGCCTGACGCGCTTCCGGCGAGCGGCAGGCTTGCCATGTGTGATTGAAAGCCGACCGGTAAATGTCCTGGGCGGGGAGCGGCAGGCACCGCTTCACCGATTCGGGCAGTTCGGTGTTTCTGCGGAAGGTCATCGGGCGTTCCTCCGGCTTATGATTGCTTTGTTGCCTCCAGTATAGCCGCCATTCCCCGTGAGTTCGTAGGGCTTTTTCCCGCGCCGGTGGAGGTAGGCGGTCTCGGTGAGACGCCTAGGCCGAAAGACCGAATGTGTGAAAACCGAAAGGTCGGATGCATGAAAAAAGCCCTTCCCCAGTCGATGGGGAAGGGCTTTTCCGGAACCCAAGCGGCGTTGCGAAGACCCGTTCTGCTGGCCTGTCTTACGGCGTGCGGCGTGCGGTGCGGTGCGCCGGGATCGGGATCGGCCGGATCGCCTGCTCTTCGCGGCGGCTGGCCGACATGTCGATCTCGATGCGGGCCAGGGCCTTGCGCAGCTCGTGCACCGCTTCCGACAGCGTCTGGATCGACGCTTCGCCAGGCTGCTGGCGCCAGCCGCGGTAGGCGTTCAGGCAACCTCGCGCGGTGTCGCGCAGCCGCGCCTCGACGGCGTCGACCGGCGGCGGGTTGGTGCCGGCCGGGCGGCTTCCATCCGCCGCGGCGGGCTGGGGAGCGGCTTGGGCGGGGCCTGCCGTCGGCTGGACCGGAGCCGGCTGGACCGGGGCCGGCTGTGCCGCCGGTTGCGGCTCTGGACGGTTGAGGCGCAGGGTTTCGGTCTGAGCCGGAGCCGATGCCGGGGCCGGCGCGGGTTGGGCCGCCGCCGGAGCCGCCGCCGCCGGAGCGGGGGCCGGAGCCGTGGTCTGGGGGGCCTGCGCAGGGGCAGGGGCCGCGGAGCGGCGCGCCGGCTTGGCCGGTGCCGGAGCTTCCGGGGCGGCGGCCGGAGCGGCAACCGAAGCGGGAGGCGGCTCTTCCGCCAACGCGTCGCCGGCCGGCGCTTCCGCCGCGGCGGCGTCGCTGACGGCGCCCTCTTCGACCGGCGCGTCCTTCTCGCCGGCGGCCTCAGCCTTGCGGATGATGTAGGAAATGGCGCTCGGCGTGCATTCGAACTCACGCGCGATCGCCGACAGGGTAACGCCGGAACGGTAACGCTCAAGAATCTGAGGCCACGCCGACTGGGGGATTCGTCCGCGCTTCTTCGGAGCCTCCGGTTCGGACCCGGTTTCTGCGTTCATTATGTCGCTCGGTTGCCAAAGTGAATTTTGAGTCATGCGTACGCTGCTTGGGCCGTATCGCGCGCCTTCTGACGCAGCGGCACGCGGGCGCGTGCACGGGCTTCACGTCAGGAGCCGTTTTTGCGTGCGATGTTGTCGGTACGGATGAATATCGGGAACTTGCTGGGAAAATGCCAGAAGAACTTTGCGCCGCTTTGAAAAATTGCGCTTAGGCGGCTGGCCCGAGCCTTCGTCCGAAGGCTCGATTGCCTTGTGGCAATGCCTGCGCGAACCGCATAGGAACATCCGCGGAGGAGAATTTTAAAAACTGTATTTCACGAATCGGTCGTGCAGGACGCGGTTGCAACGAGGTTTGAAAATCCGCCGCGGTCCGGAATGCGTTGCGGAGCGTTCTGTTGACATGAAGCGCCCCTTCTCATGGCGCGCGCTGTCCGACTGGCGGAGTTTCGTCCATGCCGCATTCCATCGATCGATTCCGGCCCCGGTCCGGCTTCGTCCGGCGTCACGCCGGATTGATGACCGGACCGACGAGCGGATCTGCATCGCGATCGGCGTTGCCCGCCGCGTCCGCGGGCCTTGTCGCCGCCATCCTGGCTTTTTCGGCACCGGCTTTCGCGCAGGATGCGGGGGGTGCCGCCGTTCCGGCCCCGGCCGCGCCGCCGCTGGCGTCCGTCCTGCCGCCCAACGCCCCACCGACCTTCGCCGATCTGGCGGAGAAACAGTTGGACGCGGTGGTCTTCATCTCCACCACGCAGGCGCCTCCACAAAATGGTCCGCAGGCGGGACCGCGCGGACCGGAGCTTCCCGGCTTTCCACCCGGTTCACCGTTCGAAGAGTTCTTCCGCGAGTTTCGCGACCGCCAGCGCGGCCAGCCGCAACAGCAACAGCAACAACAGGCGCCGCGCCCCACGGCGGCGTTGGGGTCGGGCTTCATCATCGACCCGGCGGGCTTCGTGGTCACCAACAGCCACGTGGTGTCCGAAGCGGCGGAGATTTCCGTCACCATGCACGACGGCACGAAACTGCCCGCGAAGCTGGTGGGCGTGGACGGGCCGACCGACCTCGCCGTTTTGAAGGTCGACAGCAAGAAGCCGCTGGTCGCCGCCCCCTGGGGCGACAGCGAGGCGCTGCGGGTCGGCGACTGGGTGGTCGCCATCGGCAACCCCTTCGGCCTCGGCGGATCGGTGACGGCGGGAATCCTGTCGGCGCGGCAGCGCGACATCCAGCAGGGTCCGTACGACGATTATCTGCAGACCGACGCCTCGATCAACCGGGGCAATTCCGGCGGACCGCTCTACAACCTCAACGGCGAGGTGATCGGCATCAACACGGCGATCTATTCGCCGACCGGCGGGTCGGTGGGCATCGGCTTCGCCATCCCGTCCTCCATCGCGCGTCCGGTCATCGAGCAGCTGCGCGACCATGGGCAGGTGCGCCGCGGCTGGCTGGGCGTGCAGGTGCAGAGTGTCACTCCGGACATCGCCGAGAGCCTGGGCATGCAGGAGCCGGCGGGCGCCCTGGTGACCAGCGTGTCGCCGGAAGGCCCGGCGGGGAAGGGGGGCGTCCGGCAGGGCGACGTCATCACCCGCTTCAACGGTGAGTCCATCGAGCAGATGCGCGAACTGCCGCGCGTCGTCGCCGCGACAAAGATCGGGTCGGCCGTGCCGCTGGAACTGGTGCGCGAGGGCAGGGCCGAAACCGTCACCGTGACGGTGGGCGAGCTGGAGCCGCAGGAGCAGGTCGCGCTGTCCGGGTCGAGCGGAGCGCCACGTCCGGAGACGACGGTCGACACCAAGCAGCTTCTCGGGCTGACCCTGTCGCAACTGACCCCCGGCCTCCGTGACAGCTTCTCCATCAACCCCGACGTCGAGGGGGTGGTGGTGACCGAGGTTGGCGACGCCAGCGCCGCCAGCGAGCGCGGGATCGAGGCCGGCGACGTCATCGTGGAGGCCGGGCAGGAGCCGGTGAAGACGCCGGAGGACCTGAACCGCCTGGTCGACGACGCGCGCAGCCAGGGCCGCAAGACCGTGCTGATGCTGCTCAGCCGCGACGGCGACCTGCGCTACGTGCCGATGCCCATCGAAGACCGCAAGGGCTGAGGGCGGCCAGAGACTGTCCCCAGGGACGGTCCCAACCTTTTCCTCTACCGTTTGCCGGGCGGCGGGAGTAATTTGCCCGCCACTTGGCGAATGGGATTAATCCAGTGAGCGTAGATTCCGAGGGCCGTCCGCCCGTGCGGCTGTCGGTCGTGGTTCCGGTCTTCAACGAGGCCGAAAACGTCCTTCCCCTTCTCGAAGAGATCGAGCGCGCGCTGTCGCCAGCCGGCGTGCTGGGCGGCGCCTTCGAGGTGATCTATGTGGACGATGGTTCCAGCGACGACACGCTGACGCGCCTCGCCCCCGTGGTCGCCGCGGGCCGCCTGCGGCTGGTCCGTCATGTCCGCCGGTCCGGGCAGAGCGCGGCCGTGCGCACCGGGGTCAAGGCGGCGCGCGGGGAGTGGATCGCCACCCTCGACGGCGACGGCCAGAACGACCCCGCCGACATTCCCGCCTTGTTCGCCCTGGCAGCCAAGGGCGGTCCGGACGCGCCGGTTCTGGTCGGCGGCCTGCGCAAGAAGCGGCAGGACACGCTGTCCAAGCGGCTGGCCTCGCGCTTCGCGAACGCCGTCCGGCAGTCCTTTCTCCAGGACGGCTGCACCGACAGCGGCTGCGGGCTGAAGCTGTTCCGCCGCGACGCCTTCCTCGATCTGCCCTTCTTCGGGGCGATGCACCGCTTCCTGCCCGCCCTGTTCCGGTCGCACGGCCATCCGGTGGCCTATGTGCCGGTCAACCACCGCCCGCGGGAACGTGGCGTGTCCAAATACACCAACTGGCGCCGGGGGCTGATCGGCGTGGTCGATCTGCTGGGCGTCTATTGGCTGAAGCGGCGCACCGCGCTGTCGCCCGCGGTCGAAGACCGCTAACCCTCCTTTCCTCCGGACCAGTCACCGCCCGATGCTCGAACGCGCCATCGCCTGGTACCAGAGTCAAAGCACCGCCGACCTGATCTGGGTCGGCGTCGGCTTTTTTGCGCAGGCGCTCTTCATGATGCGCTTCGTCGTGCAATGGATCGCCAGCGAGCGCGCCCGGCGCAGCATCGTGCCGGACCTCTTCTGGTACTTCTCGATCGGCGGCGGGGTTCTTTTGTTGGCCTATTCGATCCAGCGGGGTGATCCGGTGTTCATGTTCGGACAGGGGCTGGGCCTCATCATCTATTTCCGGAACCTCTACTTCGTTTTGAACAACCGCCGGAATGGCGGAGCGGACGGCAACGCGGCGGGCACGCCGTGAGCGCGGCGCCGAACGCCCAGGCCGCTCGCCTGCCGGTGCTGGCCTATCTGGCGCTGGCGGTGATCAGCGCCCTGCTGTTCCTGCCCGGCTTCTTCGACCTGCCGCCCTTCGACCGCGACGAGGCGCGCTTCGCCCAGGCGTCCCACCAGATGCTGGAAAGCGGCGACTATGTGGACATCCGCTTCCAGGACGAGGCGCGCCACAAGAAGCCGGTGGGCATCTACTGGCTGCAGACCGCGGCGACGCGGCTGGTCGACGGGCCGGGCGGGATGCCGAAGGAGATCTGGACCTTCCGCATCCCGTCGCTGATCGGGGCGGTTCTGGCGGTACTGGCGACGGCCTGGACCGGGGCGCGGATGTTCGGCGGGACGGTCGGGTTCCTCGCCGGGCTGATGATGGCGTCCTGCGTCGTGCTGGGCGTCGAGGCCCGCATGGCGAAGACCGACGCGGTGCTGCTCTCGACCATCGTGATCGGGCAGGCCGCGCTGGCCAGCCTCTACCTGAACCGTCATGCGGAGCGGTCCGGCTGGGCGGCGCCGCTCGCCTTCTGGATCGCCGCGGGCATCGGCATCCTCATCAAGGGGCCCATCGTCCTCCTGGTGTCCGGCACCACGGCGCTGGTGCTGGCGGTGCTGGACCGCCGCGCCGGCTGGCTGAAGCGGCTGCGCCCGCTGGTCGGCCTCGCCATCGTGGTCGCCATCGCCGCGCCCTGGCTGATCGCCATAACCATCAAGACCAAGGGCGCCTTCTTCGCCGAGTCGGTCGGACATGACATGATGGGCAAGGTGGTCAGCGGGCAGGAGGCGAAGGGCCTGCCGCCCGGCTATTACCTGGGCACCTTCTGGGTGACCTTCGCGCCCTGGTCCTTCCTGGCGCTGTTGGCCGTTCCCTGGGCGTGGCGCCACCGCAAGGGCACCGGTCCGACAGCGGACGCCGTGCGCTTCTGCGTCGCCTGGATCATCCCGAGCTGGTTGGTCTTCGAGGCGGTGCCGACCAAGCTCCTGCACTACACGCTGCCGGTCTTCCCGGCCATCGCCATCCTGACTGCCGCCGCGGCGCGCGAGCATTTCCTGCGCCGCGCCGACGCGCCGCGCTGGGGGCTGTTCTCGGTCGCCACCGTGTTCGGGGCCGTCGGGTTCGGCGCCCTGACGGTCGCGGTCGCGGTGATCCCCTATCTGGTGGACGGGCGCGTCGATCCGGTCGCCGTCGCCATGCTGCCGGTGGTGCTGGTGCTGTACGCGTTGGCCGTACGCCTGTTCGCCCAGCGCCGGGAGACACCGGGTTTCGCGGCGGGACTGGCGGCGGCGGCGGTGCTGTACGCGGGGACCTACGGCGCGGTCCTGCCGGGAATCGACGGCGTGTGGATCAGCCGGCAGGCGGCGCGGACGGTCGCGGCGGTGCGCCCCTGCGCCGACAGCGTGGTCGCCTCCGCCGGCTATTCCGAGCCGAGCCTCGTCTTTCTGCTGGGGACGGACACGCGCCTGACCCATGGGGCGGGCGCCGCCGCCCATCTGGCGGAGAACCCGTCCTGCGGGCTGGCCCTGGTGACCGACCGCGAGGAGGCGGAGTTCCGCGCCGCGCTGAAGGATGCGGAGCCGGTTGCTCTCGGCCGCTTCACCGGCTTCAACTACAACACCGGCAAGCGGCTGATCCTGACGCTGTACGGCGCGGCGCGCCCCTGAACAAGCCGGAGTGGGGTGTCCACTGGATGGAGGGGGGCGGAGGGAGGTTGCGGGCTGAGTAACCCGCCTCCTCCCTGGACATGCGCGGCCGCATCCGGCGGAATCGGTCTTCCACACGCAAAAGGATGGAAGGCCGCCGTGTCATGCTTCGAACGATGACTGTAGCGACCCTCGCGGTGCTGGCCTTTGCCGCACCCGCCGAAGCGCAGAGGCAGGAATACCCCTCCTGGGTTTATGAGGAGATGGTCCCGACCGGCCCCCACATGCGCCGCATGGAGGAGGCCCAACCGATTCCCGGGGCGCGGCCGTCCCATTGGGGCGCCATGGGCAACGGCGAGCAGTTCCGCGCCGGCTCGCGGGGCTACGGCACCGATCCGGCCCGCGCCACCCCGTCCTACTCCCGGACCAATTCGCTGACTCCGCCGGTCCGCGACGGGCGCGGCGCGGCAACGGCGGCTCGGCGTGGCGGTGGTGGCGACAACGTGCCGGGCACCCCGCGCGAGGTGACGCTCAACCCGGAGTACAATTTCGAGCGGTAACCGCGGCCTCCTCGGGGCGCCACAGCCAGGCGGCCCCGCGGACCCCGCTCGAATCGCCATGAATGGCCCGGCGGACCGGCGTGTCCAAGCTGTCCGTGAACGCCCAGCGCGCGATCGCCGGGGGAAGGGCGGGGTACAGGAACCCTAGGTTCGACAGCCCGCCGCCAAGCACGATGACGTCCGGATCCAGCACATTGACGATGCCCGCCAGCCCGCGCCCCAGCCGGTCCACCAGCCGGTCGAGGGTGGCGCGGGCCGTGGCGTCACCGCGCTCCGCCAGCGCCGCGATGGCTTCCGCCGACAGGTCCGCTCCGGTGACCCGGCGGTGGTCGGCGGCGACGGCGGGGCCGGACACGAAGGTTTCCAGGCAACCGGACTTGCCGCAATAGCAGGCCGGGCCGGGCCGCTCCCCGTCGGTGGGCCAGGGCAGGGGATTGTGCCCCCATTCGCCGCCGATGGCGTTGCGGCCGCGCAGCGGACGGCCGTCCACGACGATTCCCGCCCCGCATCCTGTGCCGAGGATCGCCGCGAAGACCACGCCGCAGCCGGCCCCGGCCCCGTCCGCCGCTTCCGACACGGCCAGACAGTTGGCGTCGTTCTCGACCCGCACCGGCCGCTTGAGCGCCTCCGCCAGATCGCGGTCGAAGGGCTTGCCGATCAGCCATGTTGAGTTGGCGTTCTTCACCAGCCCGGTCGCCGGGGAGACGGCGCCGGGAATGCCGATCCCGACGGTGGCGCCCGCCGACCCCGTCGCGCTCTCCAGCCGTGCCACCAGATCGGCGATGGTCCGCACCGTCGCGTCATAGTCGCCGCGGGGGGTGGGGACGCGGACGCGGGCGCGCTCCTCGCCGGCCGCACCGAGCGCGATCCCTTCCGTCTTGGTGCCGCCGAGGTCGATTCCGATGCGGATGGCCGAAGGGGTGCCGCCGGTGTGACTCATGGAAAAAGGCCCTGAATTGTGGCCCGCGTCACAGACGGAGGCCGATGCTGTTGCAATACTGGGAAAGACCGGCAACCCGCAAGCCAAGCAACCGTCCGACCTTCCCGGCGACGGCCGCGCCACAGGCTGGGACAAATGGTCTTCGCTTGGGTGATATGGGTTGACCGTCTGTCGGGATCTTGTAGAACCAGCGTAGGAGAGGGCGTGATCCGTCGGATTCCGCCCGTCAATCAGGGCCACCGGAGCCGGACCAACGATGAATCGCCAGCGCGCCGCCCATCGCATTCCTTCCTTCACCTTGCGCAGCGCCGCCGCCGTCGGCCTCGCCGTGCTGTTCGCCGGCGCCGCGCTGCCGGCTGCCGCCAAGGAGGCGGCGAAGCCGGCGGCCGAGAAAACGGCTGCGAAGGCCACCGCGAAGCCGGCCGCCGCCAAGAGCACCGCGTCCAAGGCCGCCGCAACCAAAGCCGCCGCGGCCAAGCCCGGCGCCTGCTACAGCCGCGCCGAGCACGCCGCGGAGCAGACCATCCGCATGCACACCGAGATGATGGTGGTCGGGCTGACCTGCCAGCAGGTGAATCCGGACAAGAAGCCCTTCAACCTGTACCAGGACTTCACCGTCAAGAACCGTTCCCTGATCTCCAATTCGGAAGCGTCGATGATCGACCACTTCCGCAAGAAGGGGGGCGGCAACGCGACGCGGCAGTTCGACATGTTCCGCACCGAACTGGCGAACGAGGTCAGCCGCCGCGCCGCGGTGATCGGCACCGGGCTGTATTGCGCCAACTTCGTGGACCGCTCCAAGGCGGCGATGGACCTGACGGCGGACGACATCCGCGTCCTGACCGGCGATGAAAAAAGCGCCGGCCTGATGCATTTGTCGTCAAAGCCGCTGTGCGACGTCCAGGTCGTCAGCAACCCGGACGTGAACTACGACGTGGCCCAGGCCCCGGCCTCGCGCAGCGGCAGCGCGTCGTCGTCGTCCAAGTCGACCGGCAAGGCGACGGCCAAGGCCCCTGGAAAGCCCAAGGACCCGGCGAAGGCCCAGGTGGTTTCCGCCAAGCGCTGACCGACCAACATCGATGGTGATGCCGGAGGTCATAGGCGCTCCGGCATCATGCATCGCAGCAGTGGCACAGTTGTTGCGAAGCCCTCTTCACCACAGTGAAGAGGGCTTTTTGATGCGGTGCAGTCGCTATGGTAGAAAGCAAGCGCAAAGTTCACGGAACTGACATGAATCGATATTGCAAATTCTCGGAAAATTGGTATTACCGCAGATAGAGTGCGGGTTTGCCCTCTTGCTCTGTTGAGAGCCGCTGGGCTAACGTTCCGCTCACACAACAATCTTGGTCCCGCGCTCAAGAGCCCGGGTAAGCCAATTCGGGGAGTGGCACTTCACGTGACTGGTGTACGAGCGCGCTTGTCTCGCTCGCCGAAGCCTGCGCATCGCGCCGAGGCGAGGTAAGACAATGGAATACTTCCTTCAGCAGTTGATCAACGGCCTGTCGCTGGGCGCCATCTACGGCCTCATCGCGATCGGTTACACGATGGTGTACGGCATCATCGGCATGATCAACTTCGCCCACGGCGAGATCTACATGATCGGCGCCTTCGTGGCCCTCATCACCTTTCTGGCCATCGGGAGCCTGGGGATCACCTGGGTGCCGCTGGCCCTTCTCGTCATGCTGGTCGCATCGATGCTGTTCACCGCCGTCTACGGATGGACGGTGGAGCGCATCGCCTATCGTCCGCTGCGCAGCTCGCCGCGTCTGGCGCCGCTGATCTCGGCGATCGGCATGTCGATCTTCCTGCAGAACTACGTGCAGATCCTCCAGGGCGCCCGCAGCAAGCCGCTGCAGCCGATCCTGCCGGGCAACCTGACCCTGATGGACGGGGCGGTGTCGGTCAGCTACGTGCGCCTGGCGACGATCGTCATCACGATCGCCCTGATGTACGGCTTCACCCAGCTCATCACCCGCACCTCGCTCGGCCGCGCCCAGCGCGCCTGCGAGCAGGACAAGAAGATGGCCGGCCTGCTCGGCGTCAACGTCGACCGCGTCATTTCCCTGACCTTCGTCATGGGCGCCGCCCTGGCCGCCGTGGCGGGCATGATGGTTCTGCTGATCTACGGCGTGATCGACTTCTACATCGGCTTCCTGGCCGGCGTTAAGGCCTTCACCGCCGCGGTGCTCGGCGGCATCGGCTCGCTGCCGGGCGCGATGCTGGGCGGTGTGGTCATCGGCCTGATCGAAGCCTTCTGGTCCGGCTACATGGGCAGCGAATGGAAGGACGTGGCGACCTTCACGATTCTCGTGCTCGTCCTGATTTTCCGGCCGACCGGCCTGCTGGGCCGTCCGGAAATCGAGAAGGTGTGACGCCATGACCGCGATTTCCCTGTCTTCGCCGCGGGCCATCGCCTGGCCCGCGATCCTGAAGGAGGCGGCGATGACCGCCTTCGTCGCCCTTCTCCTGACGATCCCGCTGGTCGGCCTGCGCACGGTGGACCGTCCCACCGGCCTCGGGCTGGAAACCCGCTGGGACGAGGTGGCCGCCGCCGTCGGTCTGGTCTTCCTCGGCCGTCTCGGCCTCTGCCTGATCCGCGAGGGCCACGCCGTCACCGTCCTGGTGCTGGCCGCCGCCGCCACCGCGGCGGGCTTCTTCATCGCCATGCCGACGGAGGCCCTGCGGGTCATCCTGATCGCCGGCGGTGCCGTCATCACGATCCGCGCCATCCTGGCGATCCGCACCGGCCGCTCCAAGCTGTCGCAGGCGGAGCGCGACAAGCGGATGGACCACATCGCGGCGCAGGTGCAGCACGCCTCGCGCTGGCTCGGCCCGATCGCCGTCGTCGTGGCGCTGGCCTTCCCGTTCACCCCCTTCGCCGACCGCCAGCTTCTGGACATCGGCATCCTGCTGCTGACCTACATCATGCTGGGCTGGGGGTTGAACATCGTGGTCGGCCTCGCCGGCCTGCTCGACCTCGGCTATGTGGCCTTCTACGCGGTGGGTGCCTACTCCTACGCGCTGCTGGCCCATTATTTCGGCTTCAGCTTCTGGGTCTGCCTGCCGCTGGCCGGCTTCCTGGCGGCGATGTCGGGCGTTCTGCTGGGCTTCCCGGTCCTGCGCCTGCGCGGCGACTATTTCGCCATCGTGACGCTGGGCTTCGGCGAGATCATCCGCATCATCCTGATCAACTGGTACCAGTTCACCGGTGGCCCCAACGGCATCTCCGGCATTCCGCGCCCGAGCTTCTTCGGCATCGCCGACTTCACGCGGACCCCGGCGGAGGGCACGGCGGCCTTCCACGAGATGTTCGGCCTGGAGTTCAGCCCGCTGCACCGGATCATCTTCCTTTATTACCTGATCCTGGTGCTGGCCCTGGTGGTGAACCTGTTCACCATGCGCGTCCGCAAGCTGCCGCTGGGCCGCGCCTGGGAGGCGCTGCGCGAGGACGACATCGCCTGCGCCTCGCTGGGCATCAACCGCACGAACATGAAGCTGGCGGCCTTCGCCATCGCGGCGATGTTCGGCGGCTT
Source organism: Azospirillum brasilense (assembly GCF_005222205.1). Classification (NCBI taxonomy): domain Bacteria; kingdom Pseudomonadati; phylum Pseudomonadota; class Alphaproteobacteria; order Rhodospirillales; family Azospirillaceae; genus Azospirillum; species Azospirillum brasilense. Next base: position 43,787 of record NZ_CP032345.1, read on the forward strand.
CGCCGGCTCCTTCTTCGCCACCCGCCAGGGCTTCATCAGCCCGGAGAGCTTCACCTTCATCGAATCGGCGATCATCCTCGCCATCGTGGTGCTGGGCGGCATGGGCAGCCAGATCGGCGTCGTCGTGGCGACCCTTCTGGTCATCGGCCTGCCGGAAGCCTTCCGTGAACTGGCCGACTACCGCATGCTGGCGTTCGGCATGGGCATGGTGCTGATCATGCTGTGGCGTCCGCGCGGCCTGCTGGCCCACCGCGACCCGACCATCCTCCTGCACGGCCGTCCCAAGGGCGGAAGCGGCGGCCCCGCCGCGGGCACCGCCGCCGCCGGCGGCCAGGGCATCGCCGGGGGGAGCGCGAAGTGATGGAAGCGACAGTGATGACGGGTCATTCCATGACCACCACGCCCCTGCTGACGGTCGAACACCTCACCATGCGCTTTGGCGGCCTGGTGGCGGTCAACGACGTCTCCTTCTCCGCCAACAACGGCGAGATCACCGCGATCATCGGCCCGAACGGCGCCGGCAAGACCACGCTGTTCAACTGCATCACCGGCTTCTACACCCCCACGGTGGGCCGGCTGACGCTGCGCCACGCCGACGGGAAGGAGTTCCTGCTGGAGCGGATGCCGGGCTACCGCATCTCGCAGAAGGCCAGCGTCGCCCGCACCTTCCAGAACATCCGCCTGTTCGGCGGCATGAGCGTCCTGGAGAACCTGATCGTCGCCCAGCACAACAAGCTGATCCGCGCGTCGGGCTTCTCCATCGCCGGCCTGCTCGGCCTGCCGTCCTACACCCGGACGGAGCGGGAGGCGGTCGATCTGGCCAAATACTGGCTGGACCGCGTCCGCCTTCTGGAGTTCGCGGACTGGGAAGCGGGCAATCTCCCCTACGGCGCCCAGCGCCGGCTGGAGATCGCCCGAGCCATGTGCACCGAACCGGTGATGCTCTGCCTGGACGAACCGGCGGCGGGCCTCAACCCGCGCGAGTCGGGCGAACTGGCCGATCTGCTCACCTACATCCGCGACGAGCACAAGATCGGTGTTCTGCTGATCGAGCATGACATGAGCGTGGTGATGACCATTTCCGACCATGTCGTGGTGCTGGATTACGGGCGGAAGATCTCCGACGGCGATCCGGCCTTCGTCAAGAACGACCCGGCGGTGATCCGCGCCTATCTGGGCGAGGAGGAGGACGAGGAACTGCCGCCGGAGATCAAGGCCGACCTGCCAGAGGTCGCCAAGCGAGCCGAGGAGGGGGCCTGAGCCATGCTGAAGGTATCGGGCGTCCACACCTTCTACGGCGCCATCGAGGCGCTGAAGGGGGTCGACATCGAGATCGGGGCCGGCGAGATCGTCTCGCTGATCGGCGCCAACGGCGCCGGCAAGTCCACGCTTCTCATGACCATCTGCGGCAGTCCGCGCGCCCGCATGGGCCGGATCACCTTCGAAGGGCAGGACATCACGCAGATGCCCACCTACGAGCTGGTCCGCCTGGGCATCGCCCAGTCGCCGGAAGGCCGCCGGATCTTCCCGCGCATGAGCGTGCTGGAGAATCTGCAGATGGGCTCCATCACGGCCAAGCCGGGCAGCTTTGCCAACGAGCTGGAGCGGGTCCTGACCCTGTTCCCGCGCCTGAAGGAGCGCATCAGCCAGCGCGCCGGCACCATGTCGGGCGGCGAGCAGCAAATGCTGGCAATTGGCCGCGCGCTGATGAGCCAGCCGCGGCTGCTGCTTCTCGACGAGCCGTCGCTGGGCCTCGCCCCGCTGGTGGTGAAGCAGATCTTCCAGGCGGTGAAGGACATCAACCGCGAACAGAAGATGACCGTGTTCATGGTCGAGCAGAACGCCTTCCACGCGCTGAAGCTCGCCCACCGCGGCTATGTGATGGTCAACGGCAAGGTCACCATGTCGGGGACCGGCGCCGAACTGCTGGCGAACGAGGAAGTTCGCTCGGCCTATCTTGAGGGAGGTCACTGATGGACGGTGTTCTCGGGTCCTCCCTGCCGGTGTTCCTGGGCCTGACGGTCCTGGTGTTCGGCGGCTGCGGCGTTTTGACCGGCCAGACCCTGGCCGAAGGCTGGAAGCCGCTGTCGAGCGCCATCGCCTACTCCATCCTGCTCGGCTTGGGTGACCGGTTCCTGGTCTGGGGCCTGTTCGGTGGCCAGCTCCTGTCGGTGTATGGATTCGTGGTGCACACCCTGGTGATCGGCGCGATCACCCTGACCACGTACCGCATTTCGATGGCGCGCCGGATGGTGTCCCAGTATCCTTGGCTGTACGAGCGTTCCGGACCCTTCGGCTGGCGCGAACGCGTCGGCGGAACGCTCGCCCAGTGATTGCGAATTCCATGGGTCTGATCGGGACCAGGACGTGGGCGAAACTGTCGCACTTGGCGATGATCGGACTATAGTGGAACCTTGTCGGCACCGGCGCCCCCAGCCCTTGGGGGACCGGTGAAAAGGCCCCCGCGGGGCCGGCGTACGACTCATAACAGGGAGCCAACGAAACTATGAACTACAAGCTTTCCCTCCTCGTTGCGGTTGCGGCGACCGCTATGACCGCCTCGGTGGCGAAGGCCGACATCGCGGTGGCGACCGCCGGCCCGATCACCGGCCAGTACGCCACCTTCGGCGAGCAGATGAAGAAGGGCATCGAGCAGGCGGTCGCCGACATCAACGCCGCCGGCGGTGTCCTGGGCCAGAAGCTGAAGCTGGAAGTGGGCGACGACGCCTGCGATCCGAAGCAGGCCGTCGCCGTGGCGAACCAGCTCGCCAAGGCGGGCGTGAAATTCGTCGCCGGCCACTTCTGCTCGGGCTCCTCGATCCCGGCCTCGCAGGTCTATGCCGAGGAAGGCGTCCTCCAGATCTCTCCGGCCTCGACCAACCCGAAGCTGACCGAGCAGAACCTGAAGAACGTCTTCCGCGTTTGCGGCCGCGACGACCAGCAGGGCCAGATCGCCGGCAAGTATCTGCTGGAGAACTACAAGGGCAAGAACGTCGCCATCCTGCACGACAAGTCGGCCTATGGTAAGGGTCTCGCCGACGAGACGCAGAAGGCGCTGAACGCCGGCGGCCAGAAGGAGAAGATCTACGAGGCCTACACGGCGGGCGAGAAGGACTACTCGGCGCTGGTGTCCAAGCTGAAGCAGGAAGCCGTCGACGTCGTCTATGTCGGTGGCTACCACACCGAGGCCGGCCTGCTGGCCCGCCAGATGAAGGACCAGGGCCTGAACGCCCCGATCGTGTCGGGCGACGCGCTGGTGACCAACGAGTACTGGGCGATCACCGGTCCGGCCGGCGAGAACACCATGATGACGTTCGGTCCGGACCCGCGCGAGATGCCGGAAGCCAAGGAAGCCGTGGAGAAGTTCCGCAAGGCCGGTTATGAGCCGGAGGGCTACACCCTCTACACCTACGCCGCCCTGCAGATCTGGGCCGACGCGGTCAAGCAGGCCAACTCCACCGACGCCGCCAAGGTCGCCGAGGTTCTCCGCAAGGGCAACTACAGCACGGTGATCGGCAAGATCGGCTTCGACGCCAAGGGCGACGTGACCACCCCGGCCTATGTCTGGTACCGCTGGAACAACGGCCAGTACGCCCAGGTCAAGTAAACCGGGCGTACCATCCGTTCTCCTTCGGGAAACGAAGTCGCGCAAAGGCCCGGCGGGAAACCGCCGGGCCTTTTGCTTGTCGCGCTGTCCGGCGGGCGGATCAGAGAGCGGCGGTTTGCGCGGTCATCGAAGGAGGCATCGGCGCCGTCACCGGCGGCGATGTGGGAGGTGGCGCCGAAGCGGGGGAGCGCTCCGTCAGAAGCCTCTCCGAAGTGCGCATCACATCCCGCCAGAAGGCGGCGGCGCGCAGGTTGTTGGCAGCCGTGAGCTCGACGAGGCGGACGCGGCTGATGCGGACGGCGGACTCGCCCAGTTCTTCCACAAGGCGGGTCGCGAACAGGAGCACGTCGTGATCGATTTTCATGACGGCATCAACACGCCGGATCGGCGGATTGTTCCGCAGGTGCGAAGACGGTTGTTGCAGCACCGCTACAGCCCGGTTCCGGTATGCGTGGGACGCGCAACGGACACTCGCCAAACGGGGGCGGTTTGGTGTTTGAATGGTCGGCCGCACCCGCAGGGTTGGCGGGTTTGACGTTTTGGGTTTTGGAGATCGGATATGCGCAGAAAGCGCGAAGTCGTCGAAGGCCAGATGTTCCGCAAGTTGGGGCCCGGCGGAGGCATGTGGCAGGTGATCGCCATCCGCAAGGATGGGCTGGGCACGCAGCACGCCCAGCTGCAGCGGTCCGACGATCACAAGACCTTGAAAACTCTGGCGGTTTCCACTCTGCTCGATCCCGCGCAATTCGAGATGGTCGCCGAGCCGCAGGACTGAACCCGACGGCGGCGCCGCGTCCCTCCATTTTTTTCCATGAAACCGCGCAAGCGCCGCTCCTGCCGAAGGCAGGGCGCTTGCGCGCGTCCGGTCTGTTGGTCCTATGAGCCAATCCACCCCGAAAGTCATGCATTCCATCCAATGGGATTATGAAGAACTCGGCGGGCGATTGCTTCGATATCAAATGAATATGAAGACCAGACCGAACGTTCGGGTAATGCAGAAATGCAACATCCCTGCTCATCTTGTCGCAGAGCTCTTGTGACGGTGGGTGGTTGCTGTTATTTCGAACCCATGACGTTTCATCCGCCGACGGAATGCGGCGGGCTTGCCCGATGAAGGACGGCGCGTCTCAAGACGCCCGGGCTTCTTTACGGGTCGCTTCGACAGCCCCGGCAACGCCGTGCACAAAGGAAAGAAGAAAATGACTCTGCGTGGGATTCTGCTCGGAACGGCGCTCGCGGCGATGCTGCCGACCGCCGCCATGGCCGCGACCGAGGGCTTTTACGTCGGCGCCGGCGCCGGCGTGAACTGGACGCGCGACGCCGATCTGCGCTTCGAGAACACCCCGACGGACGCAAGCACCAGCTTCAAGCTGGGCGGCATCGGCGACATTTCCGCCGGCTACGCGACCGCCGCCGGCCCGCGCGCCGAACTGGAGTTCGCGTGGCGCTGGCGCAATGCGATCGACAGCACCGACAGCTCCAACGCGGCGGTGAACGGTCTGGGCGGCAAGGCCAGCTCGCTCGCCTTCATGGGCAACGTGCTGTACGACATCAACACCGGCACCGCCTTCACGCCCTACATCGGCGTCGGCGCCGGTATCGCCCAGGTCCGTCTGGATCTCGGCGGCTTCGACGACCGCGACTGGGTGTTCGCCTACCAGGGCATCGCCGGCGTGTCCTACGCGCTGAGCCAGAACCTGGCGCTGACGCTGGACTACCGTTACTTCGCCACTCTGGACCCGAAGTTCGATCTGGGCGGCCCGGCCGGCCTCGCCAGCTCCACCGTGAAGGGTGAGTACCAGAACCACACCATCATGGCCGGCCTGCGCTACACCTTCGGCGCTCCGGCGGCCGCCCCCGCGGCGGCCCCCATTGCTCCGGCGGCTCCGGTGCAGGCGCAGCCGCAGTCGGAGTATCTGGTGTTCTTCGACTGGGACAAGGCCAACATCACCGCGGCGTCCGACAAGATCATCGGCGACGCCGCTGCGTCGGCCGGTCAGGTGCGGGCGGTCAGCATCCATGTCATCGGCCACACCGACACCTCGGGCTCGCCGGCCTACAACCAGCGGCTCTCGCTGCGCCGCGCCGACGCGGTCAAGAACGCGCTGGTCGGCAAGGGCGTCGCCGCCAACCAGATCACCGTCGAGGGCAAGGGCGAGACCCAGCTCCTGGTGAACACCGGTGCGAACGTCCGCGAGCCGTCGAACCGCCGCGCGCAGATCCTCATCCGCGTGCAGTGATCCGGCGGGCCGCCGGTCCCGTTGGGGGCCGGTCGGCGCGATCAGGACAGGAAAAGGGCGTCGCCACCGCGGCGCCCTTTTCGCATCTGCGGCAGAAACACGCGCGGCATTGCGGAATCATGCATCAATTGTGGCATGAAACCTCCGGTCGGCGTATGAGGTTCATACCGGAAGCCGCACTTTGGTTTGAGACGACCGAGGCCGGCCCGGTCCCAGCGGACCCTGTCCCATCGGGTCGTTCCCTCCAGCCGCCTTCGCCGAAGCAGGGTTGTCATGCAGGTATTGATCGCCGACGATCACTCCATCGTTCGCAGTGGCCTGACCCATCTGGTCGGCGAGCTGGACGAACAGGCCAAGGTGGCCGCGGCGACCAGCTTCGGCCAGTTGTCCCAGCTTCTGGATCAGGGACCCTACGACCTCGTCATCATGGATCTGCGCATGCCGGGCCTCGGTGGGCTGGACGATGTGGAGGCGGTGGTGAAGCGGGTGGCGCCGGTGCCGGTCGTCGTCTTCTCGATGATCGACTCGCCGGACGAGATGCGCGCCGTGCTGTCGCGCGGGGTGCGCGCCTTCATCCCGAAATCCACCGACGACGTGCTGGTCGTGAACATCCTGCGGCTGGTCATGGCCGGCGGCTCCTACGTCCCGCCGGTGCTCGGCATGCCGGGACTCGCCCAGGCGCCGGCCGCCACGAAAGCGCAGGAGCCGAGCGTCTTCGACGGCATGACCCGCCGCCAGCTGGAGGTCCTGGACCTGCTGGCCCAGGGCCTGTCCAACCAGGAGATCGGGGAGCGGCTCGGCCTGAACCTGTCCACGGTCAAGACCCATGTCACCGGCGTGCTGAAGGCGCTGGGTGTGGGCAGCCGGACCCAGGCGGTGCTGCTGGTCAAGGAATCAGGCCGCGACCGTCTCGTGTAGGCTGCGGACCAGGGGAACCCCCACGGCGAACACCGTGCCCCGGCCTTCGACCGAACGAAGCTCCAGCGGATGCCCGAGCAGCCGGGCCAGCCGGTCGACGATGGCCAGTCCGAGCCCGATCCCCTCGCTTCGATCGCGGTCGGGCCGGTCGAGCTGGACGAACTCTTCGAAAATGCGGCGTCGGTCGGCCTCGGCGATGCCGCGTCCGGTGTCGTAGACCTCGATCCACACCGTGTCGCCACGGCACCGGCAGCCCATCAGCACGCCGCCCTGTTCGGTGTAGCGCACGGCGTTGGTCAGCAGGTTGCGCAGGATCCGCTCCAGCAGGAAGGGGTCCGTCCGCACCGACAGGTCCGTCGGAACGACGCGCAGCCGCAGCCCCTTGTCCTCGGCGATCCCGGTGAACTCCGCTTCCAACTGGTCGAACAGGGCGGATAGGGCGACGTCGGCGGGCTTCGGCTCGACCACCCCCGACTCCAGCTTCGAGATGTCCAGGATGGCGTTCAGCAGATCGTGCATGGAGCGCTGGGCCAGCCGCAAGTCCTTCACCAGCGCCAGGGCGCGGGGCTTGTCGAGCTGCCGTTCCAGCATGCCGGTGAACATGTTGATGGCTTGCAGGGGCTGCTTCAGGTCGTGCCCGGCATGGGCGAGGAAGCGCGACTTCGCCAAGTGGGCCTGCTCCGCCGCCACCTTGGCAGTGTGCAGCTCGGCGGTGCGGGCGCGCACCTGGGCCTCCAGCGTGACGTTGGTCTGCTCCAGCGCCTGGGTCATGCGGGTGATGTCCGCGAATTGGCGCTGCACCTGCCGGACCATCGGGCGGAAGATCACCAGCACCTCGGCGCACAGCGTCAGCAGCGTCAGGATCAGCGCGGCGAAGCCCAGATTGTGCAGGGTGGCGAAGCCGCGCTCGCCCGCCTCCTGATAGCGCGCCACCATGTCCTCCAGCCCGGCCAGAAGCGGGCCGAGCGCCTGATGGGTGACGAGGTCGGCCTCGGGCATGTCGGGGGGCAGACCGGCGGGGCCGGCGGCGATCACCGCGCGGAGCGCGGCGATGTGGCGGAGGACCAGATCGTTCAGCGGTTCCGGCCCGTTGAAATAGAGACGGCGCACGTCCTTGCCCATGGCCGGCCCCTCGTCGGCGCCGGTCAGGCGCCGGTGGGCGTTCTCGAACATGTCGGTCGCCTCGGTCAGCCGGATGGTCAGGGCCCGGCGCTCGGCGTCGGTCGGGGCGTTGCGGAGCTGCTCCGCCAGCAACGCGGTGCGCTGCGACAGCATGCGCTGGCGGCCGGAGATGTTCACCACCTCCAGCATGTCGGCGTGCTGGTCGATGACGCGCTCGGTCATGACGAAGCCAGCCAGCGTGCACAGCGCGATCACCCCGAGCGCCAGCCCGTAGCGAAGCGTCATCCAGCGCGCCGTGGTGTTGCCGATGGGGACCATGCCGTCCGTCCTTCCGGTGCGGACCTTGACGACGATCAAGGCCGGGTGGTGCACGAACGGTCAGTGTACCGCCATCGCCGATGCTCGGCATTCGCGAATGCAGCAACGGCAGCGCGCCGAAAAGGGAAGGGGGAGGGCGGCCACCATGGCGATCAGTCGCGCGGATCTGTTCCGGGGACGCTTCCGGTCCGAGAGCCTTCCGTCCGCGGAGGTCCAGCCGTCCCAAGCTCGGGAAGCGCGCATCGGCGCGGCGTGCCTGTCCTACACCGGGACCGATTGCCGGATGTGCGGCGACCATTGCGACCGCGGCGCGATCCGCTTCCGCCCGCTGGGGCGCGGCCGCTGGCTGCCGATCATCGAAGAGGGGAACTGCACGGGCTGTGGCGACTGCGCGGCCGTGTGCCCGGTCAAGGCCATGACCATGGAGGTGGTGGCCGCCTGACATCGCTGGCCGAGATTGCAGGCGGATTCTGGGAACGCTGTTTCTAAACCCTCTGTTGGTAAGGCGGTTTCATCCCCTGTCTGCCAACGGAGAGACACATGTGGTGGCGCAACGTAACGCTGGTCTACGCCGCGGCCTTTACGGCGATCGGCATACTGGGCTTCATTCCGACCTTCCTGTCCCCGCCCCCGGAAGGCATGACCCTCGCCGTCGAATCCTTTCACGGCTATCTGCTCGGGCTGTTCCCGGTGAACCTGCTGCACAACCTGGTGCATCTCCTGTTCGGCCTGTGGGGCTTCTTCGCCTACTTCTCCAGCCGTCTGGCCTCGCGCAGCTATCTGCGCAGCGTGGCGGTGGCCTACGCCGCCCTGACCGTCCTCGGCTTCATTCCGGGTCTGAACACGCTGTTCGGGCTGGTGCCGCTGCACGGCAACGACATCTGGCTGCACGCCGTCCTGGCCATCGTCGCCGGCTATGTCGGCTTCATGGTGCATGAGACGGAGGCGGGCACCGAGAAGCGCGCCGAGTGGCGGGCGTAATGGCCCGGAGGCCCGGCCGTCAGGCCGGGTCGTCGCCTTGAAAGCCGCAGGCCGCGAGCGCCGCGCGCATGTGGGGCGGAACCGGTGCCACAGCGCCGACCGCCTCGCGGGAGGGGTAGAGGGGCAGTGAAATGGCGCGCGACTGCAGATGCAGCGGATGCCCCTCCGGCCCGCCATACTGCGGATCGCCGAGCAGCGGGCAGCCCAACGCCGTGGCGCAATGCACACGAATCTGGTGCGTGCGCCCGGTGTGGGGATTCAGTTCCAGCCACGTCATGCCGTCGCTGCGGCCCAGCACCCGGTAATCGGTGACGGCGCTCTGCCCATCGTCGGCCACGACGATCCGCCAGCCGCCGGTCTTGTTGGTGACCTTCTTCAAAGGCAGATCGATGCGCCCCTGCTCCTCCGGCGGGGTGCCGGCGACGACCGCCCAGTAGGTCTTGTCGACCTTGCCATCCTGGAACAGCTTGCCCAGCTTGCGCAGGGCCTTCGGATGCCGCCCCAGGATCAGGCAGCCCGAGGTGTCGCGGTCGAGCCGGTGGGCAAGCCCCGGCGGTTTCGGAAAGCCGAAGCGCAGGGCGTCGAAATGGCGCTCCAGATTCGGGCCGCCGCCCGGACCGGCGTGGACGGGCAGGCCGGCGGGCTTGTCGATGATGAGCATCAGCCCGTCGCGGTAGAGAACGCGGGCCTGGATTTGTTCGGGTGTCATGATGCCTTAATGGACGAGTCGGTCAGTCTTCCTCATCCTCTTCAGGGTTCAGGACGGCTTCGTCAATGGTTGTCAGCACATCGGGCCGGATCGCGGCCAGGGCCAGCAGCACCGCCCGGACCGTTTCTGGGGCGTGGCCATCGCCCGCGACCGCGGCCACCAGCGCGTCGGTCACCGGCGGAGCCGCCGGGAGACGGCGGCGGATCGCGCGGATTTCCTTCTCGATGGCCTTGCGCTCCTCCGCCACGTCGTTGGCGTAGTGCGTCTGGTGGCGCATCGAGAAATCGTGCAGGCGGCGGTTGACGATCACCTCCGCGGCGAATAGGGCGCGGCGCTGGGCATCGGCGATCTTGGCGGTCAGGTCATCGGGCATGGCAGGTCCTTGAATGGCAGACACTTGCCCCCACCCTGACCCTCCCCCGCTATCGCAGGGGAGGGAAAAGGGACGGGCGTCAGGCCAGCTTCAATTCCTTGAAGAAGTCGTTGCCCTTGTCGTCGACGATGATGAAGGCCGGGAAGTCCTCGACCTCGATGCGCCAGATGGCTTCCATGCCGAGTTCCGGATACTCGATGCACTCCACCTTCTTGATGCAGTCCTGGGCCAGACGGGCCGCGGCGCCGCCGATGGAGCCCAGATAGAAGCCGCCGTGCGCCTTGCAGGCCGCGGTCACCTCCGGGCTGCGGTTGCCCTTGGCCAGCATGACCATCGAGCCGCCCGCCGCCTGGAACTGCTCGACGAAGCTGTCCATGCGCCCGGCGGTCGTCGGGCCGAAGGAGCCCGAGGCGTAGCCTTCCGGAGTCTTGGCCGGGCCGGCGTAGTAGATGGGGTGGTTCTTGAAATAGTCCGGCAGCGGCTCGCCGGCGTCCAGACGCGCGCGCAGCTTGGCGTGGGCGAGGTCGCGGGCGACGATCAGCGGGCCGCTCAGCGACAGGCGGGTGCGGATCGGATACTGCGTCAACGTGGCGAGGATCTCGCTCATCGGCTGGTTGAGGTCGATCTTCACCACCTCTCCGGCCAGATCGCCGTCGGTGATCTCCGGCAGATACTTGGCCGGATCGGTCTCCAGCTGCTCGAGGAAGATGCCGTCCTTGGTGATCTTGCCCACCGCCTGACGGTCGGCCGAGCAGGACACGCCGATGCCGATCGGCATGGAGGCGCCATGGCGCGGCAGACGGATGACCCGGACGTCGTGGCAGAAATACTTGCCGCCGAACTGGGCGCCGATGCCCATGGTCTGGGTCAGCTTGTGCACCTCCGCCTCCATGGCGAGGTCGCGGAAGGCGTGCGCGTCCTCACCACCCTCGGTCGGCAGATTGTCTAGGTAGCGGGCCGAGGCCAGCTTCACCGTCTTCAGATTCTGCTCCGCCGACAGGCCGCCGATGACGATGGCGAGGTGGTAGGGCGGGCAGGCCGAGGTGCCGAGATAGCGGATCTTGTCCTCGAGGAACTTCAGCAGCCGGTCCGGCGCCAGCACCGACGGGGTTGCCTGATGCAGGAAGGTCTTGTTGGCCGACCCGCCGCCCTTGGCCATGAACAGGAACTTGTAGGCGTCCTCGCCCTCCGCGTAGATCTCGACCTGGCCCGGCAGGTTGTTGCGGGTGTTCTTCTCCTCATACATGGAGATCGGGGCGAGCTGGCTGTAGCGCAGGTTGCGCTTCAGGTAGGCGTCGCGGGCGCCTTCCGACAGCGCGGCCTCGTCGCCGCCCTTGGTGAAGACGCGGCGGCCCTTCTTGCCCATGATGATGGCGGTGCCGGTGTCCTGGCACATCGGCAGCGTGCCGGCGGCGGCGATGTTGGCGTTCTTCAGCAGGTCCAGCGCCACGAACTTGTCGTTCGGCGAGGCTTCCGGATCGTCGAGGATCGCGCGGATCTGGCTGAGATGGCCGGGACGCAGCAGGTGGTTGATGTCCTTGAAGGCCTCTTCGGCCAGCAGGCGCAGGCCCTCCGGCTCGACCTTCAGGACCTGCTCGCCGTCGAACTCGACGACCGAGACGTGATCCGAGGTCAGCTTGCGGTAGGTCGTGTCGTCCTTGGCCAGCGGGAACAGAGTCGCGGCGCCGCGGGCGGGGCTGATGTCGTCGGGCATTCGGGGGGCTTCCTTCCTGTTTTTGGGTCACAGGCCCCGATGCGGCGCGCGGGAGCGCGCAAAAGGGCCAGGGCCACGCTCGCGCACCGTTATACACCCCTGCGCCCGCCGCACAACGGGAACGGAACGCCCTGCGGCGATAAGGAGAGGGCGTTGCTCCGGCCCGAAAAGAGTGCGGCCCGGCCCCAACGCCGAAGCGCTGGATGTCGGGCCGCAACAGTCCAACACCGGCAAGAGCTTACGCGGCGCTCTTGAACTGAGCCGTCAACTCCGGTCGACCCTCGACCACCGGTTCCGCCGGGGCGCCGGCCCATTCGGTGTGCGCCGGGATCTCCTCGCCCTTCATGACCAGGGTCAGCGGGCCGAGATGGGCGTAATCGCCGACGCTGGTGTCGTACAGCACCGTGGACCCGGCGCCGATGGTGACGCCGCGGCCGACCTTCACGCAGCCGACCTTCATCACGCGGTCCTCGTAGAGGTGCGTCTGGAGGGCAGACAGGGCGTTCACCGCGCTGTGGTCGCCGACCGACACGCAGTCGAACTCCGTGATGTCGGTGGTGTCCATGAACACGCCCTCGCCGAACTTCGTGCCGAACAGGCGCAGCACCCAGGGCAGCATCGGGGTGCCGCGCAGATGGTCGAGCAGCACCTTGCCGGCGAGGCCCCAGTAGAGCACCGCCACCGCTTCGGTCTTCATCGCCCACCAGGACCACATCGGCTTCACGGTCGGCGTGTAGCGGCCCATCAGCAGCCACTTCACCAGGATGACCACGGCCACCATCGCGACCGGGATGGCGACGCTGACGCCCAGGAACTGCGCCAGGAAGGCGCCGTAGCGCTGCTCCAGGATGGCCGGGGCAAACAGCTCGACGGCCAGCGTGCCGAAGGTGATGAACAGCATCGTCGGCATCGACAGGCTGAAGGCCTCGAACACCGCGCGGCCCAGGCGGCGGGCCTTGGAGGGCTCGTAGGTCCAGTTGGCGCCGACCCCGTCGAAGCGCTGGCGCACCGGCAGCTTGATCGGCGGGCTGCCGAACCACGTCTCACCGGCGGACATCGCCTCGTTGGCGGGCGGCTTCGACTTGATGCCGATCAGCGAGCCGGTGGGGATGCAGGCGCCTGCCGGAACCACCGCGTCGTTGCCGACGAACACGCGCGCCTCGGTCTTCACCGGCTTCAGGAACATCCAGCCGCGGCGGATGTCCTCGTCGCCCAGCACCACCTCGTCGGCGATGAAGCACTTCTCGCCGATCTCCACGAGGTCGTAGCGCCCGGCGAGGTTGGTGGAGATTTCGGCGTCCTTGCCGATCTTGGCGCCCATCAGTCGGTACCACGCCCGCATGTAGACCGTGGCGTAGAGCGAGCTGAGCGTGTCCAGCATCACCTCGGTGGACAGTGCCACCATCCATTTGCGCAGGTAGAAGCCGCTGTGCACCGAGTAGGTGCCGGCCTCGACGCGCGGCAGGACGATCCAGCGCACCGCGGCGATCATGCAGACCGTCACCGCGACCAGCGCCATGGCGGTCGGCCAGGCGATCAGCGGCAGGTAATAGAGGTAGCTGACGCCGAACACCGACCCCAGCACCCCATCCAGATTGTCGAACAGGTAGAAGGCCGGGAAGATCGGCATCAGCGAGATCGGCGGCAGGGCCAGCAGCATCGCCGTGTAGAAGGCGGCGTTCAGCCCGCGGCGCAGCCGTCCGGCGGTCGCCGGGGTGGGCAGCTCCGCCCGGTCGACGCTGCCGACGCGGCGGGCGGGCGAGCCGTCCCAGCGTTCATAGGCGCCGGTGCGGGCGCCGGCGGGCAGGGCGGTCAGGTCGGCCAGCTCCGTGCCGGGACCGACCACCGCGTCCATGCCGATGACGCAGGAGGTGCCGACATAGGCGTCCGCGCCGATCTCCACCGCGCCGATGACCAGCTCGTTGCCGATCACCTCGGCGTTCGCCAGCTTCACCTTGCCGCCGATGGAGGCGCCGGCCCCGATGGTCACGAGATCGATGGCCCCGGACTCGAACTCGCCGATCAGCGCCTCGTCGCCCACCTTGGCACCGAGCGCGCGCAGGAGGACCCGCATGACGGGTGAGCCCTGAAACCACTTCAGATGGACGAGGCTGATGAAGCGCTGCGCCAGCCACCAGCGGTAATAGTAGGCGCCCCACAGCGGGTAGCGGCCGGGCTTCGTCCGGCCGATGACCAACCATTTGGCGGCGACGGCGATCACCACCGTGGCGGCGTTGATGACCATGTAGACGCCGAGCAGCGTGACGATTTCCTGGAGGAAATTGGCGTCCTCGCCCGACAGCAGCATGTAGCTGACGAAGACGCCCAACCACTGCGCCGTCATCAGCGCCAGGATGAAGGGCAGGGCCGCCGCCTGCGCGGCGCCGCAGAGGAAGCGGCGCAGCAGGGGAGGCGGCGTGAAGGAACGGTCCTTGCGCTCCGCCTCGCCGCCGTTGCCGCCGCGCGGCGCGCGGGCGTCCAGCCGCTCGGCCATGGCGCGCAGGCTGCGGGCGCCGTAAACGTCCTGCAGGGTCAGCCCGTCGAGATGCCGGGTTTCCCGCACCGCCGACACGAACCGCGCGGCGAGCAGCGAATGCCCGCCCAGATCCATGAAGAAGTCGGCCTCCAGCGGCACCGCCTGACCGGGGAAGACGCGCTTGGCGGCCTCCAGAAGGGCGGCCTCCGTCGGGGTCTGCGGCTCGTCCTGCTCGCCGGGGCCGGTGTCGTCGGTCAGCGGCGCGGCCTGCAGCGCCTTGCGGTCGGCCTTGCCGGAGGTCAGGCGGGGCAGCCGGTCGGTCACCTCGAAGTGCGACGGCACCATGTAGCTCGGCAACTGGGCGCGCAGCTGGTCGCGCAGCGCCGACTTGTCCAGCGCGGCGCCGGCTTGCGGCACCAGGAAGGCGACCAGACGGTCCAGCCCGTTGTCGTTGCGCAGAACGACGGTGGCTTGGCTCACGCCGGCCATGCCGGTCAGCTTCGCCTCGATCTCGCCCAACTCCAGCCGGAAGCCGCGGATCTTCACCTGATCGTCGATGCGGCCGTGGAACAGCAGGTTGCCGTTGGAATCGACGCTCACCGCGTCGCCGGAGCGGTAGAGCAGCGGGTCGTTGCCGTGGATGGCAAAGCTGTTGCGGATGAACTTCTCGGCGGTCAGCTCCGGGCGCCCCAGGTAGCCCTGGGCCACGCCCGGCCCGCCGATCAGCAGCTCGCCCTGGGTGCCGGGGGCGACCAGCGCCATCGCCTCGTCCACCACATAGCAGCTGTAGTTGGGGATCGGCCGGCCAATGGTGACCGGCTCGTCCGGGCGCACCTCTGCCACCGTGGCGACAACGGTCGCCTCGGTCGGGCCGTAGCTGTTGAAGATGGTCCGGCCCGGACGGCACCAGCGCGCGGCCACCGCGGGCGGGCAGGCCTCGCCGCCCAGGATGACGACGCGCAGGCTCGGCACGTCCTTGGGCAGCATGGCGAGCAGGGTCGGCACAGTGTCCAGCACGGTGATGCCGGCGTCGTTCAGGACATCGGCCAGCCGGTCGGCCTCGTCCAGCACCTGCCGGCTCGCCACCCAAAGCGTCGCGCCGACCAGATACGGCACGAAGATCTCCTCGAGCGACAGGTCGAAGGCCACCGAGGCGCCCTGGAAAGCGACATCCTCGCCGGTGATCCCGTACAGGCTGTTGGCCGCGCGCAGGTAGTGGCAGATGTTGGCGTGGCTGATGACGATGCCCTTGGGCTTGCCGGTCGAGCCCGAGGTGTAGATCGCGTAGGCCGGATGATCGCGGGTGACGCCATCCGCGCGCAGGTCGGGCGCGCGTTCATCATCCGAAGCCAGATCCTCCAACCGCAGCGCCGGCACCGCAAGCCCGGCCGCCTTCGACGCGGTCACGGCGTCCACCAGGATGGCGGGCGCGGAGCAGTCGGCTAGGCTGACCGCCACGCGTTCGGCGGGCGCGTCGGCGTCGAAGGGCAGATAGGCCGCCCCGGCCTTCAGGATGCCGAGCAGCGCCACATGCAGGTCGAGCGACCGCGTCATCCACAGGCCGACGAAGCTCCCCGGACCATAGCCGCGCGCGCGCAGCGCGTTGGCGACACGGTTCGCCCGAGCCTCCAGTTCCCCGTAGCTGACGCGGCGCCCGTCGAACAGGATCGCCGTCCGCTCCGGAGCGGTGCGTGCGGTGTCGGCGAAGAGGTCGGGCAGCAGTTCGTCGCGCAGCAGTTCCGGCATCGCGCGGCCT
>NZ_CP032346.1:1025000-1120000 GCF_005222205.1 Azospirillum brasilense
GCGGTCGAAGCGAGGAAGGCGCGTCCCAACGGAGTCGGCTGGAACCCGGCGAAGCAGACGGTGATCTCCCGCGTCGGGCCGCGCCAGCGGGCGTCGCGCAGCAGCCCGACGTCGGCCCCCTCCAGCAGCGCCGCCACCGCGCCCGGGTCCCCGTCCAGCGTGCAATCGGCGTCCAGATGCAGCAGGGGCCGCCCCCAGCGCGTCATGAGCTGGTGCCAGCGCAGGAACCGGATGCAGGCGTAGTAGGTGGTGCGCCGATGGTCGTCCCACCCGGTGAAGTCCACCCGTTCCCGGCTGCAGCTTAAAGGCAGACGCTCCCGCCGCCGGGCGAGGTCGGCCAGGGTCTCCGGCGAGGGGTTCACGACATGGACGTGGACCGCCACGCCGCCGCCCGCCGCCTCCACCGAATCGAGCAGGGCCGTGGCGAAGCGCCGGTAATAGCCGTCGTCGCAGGACACCGCCAGCAGCGGCCCGTTCCGCGTGGGCGGTTCAGCCAGCAGTTCCAGCGGCGGGAAGGCGCCGAGCAGCGAGTCGGCGTCGGGAAGCCTGTCCAGCCCCCGCCGTCCGGCCCGCACCATCGACCACAGGCGCAGTTCGAAATCCGCTTCAACCTCGGCCGCCGTGAAGCGCCGGGAGACGCGCCGCATGAAGCGGGCGGCGAGGTCCGTCCGTCCGCACCGGTAGAAGCGGTAGGCGACCACGGCCGCCGCCCGCGTGTCGCGCGGGTTGCGGCGCAGAACCGTCAGGGCGGTCCGGGCGGCGCGGTCGAGCAGGCTTTCCGTCGCCTGCCCGGCCTGGACGAGCGCCAGCGCCGCCCCGATCAACGCATCCGCCGCCGCACCGTGTTGCGGATCGGCGGCCAGGGCGCGGGCCAGGGCACGCCCCGCGCGCTCCACCAAATCCGGATCGAGACGCCGGGCGTGCGACAGCGGGCGGTCCAGCCCGGCCTCGGCGAGCGCGCTCACCGCGGCGTTGTGGAGCGCGTCGGGATGGGCAGGCGCCAGGGCCACCGCCTGCCGGCGCAGCCGCGCCGCGTCCTCCGCCCGGCCCAGCGCCGCCAGGGCGTTGGCGCGGTTGACGCGCGCCTCGGCGAAGTCGGGCCGCCGGGCCAGCGCCTGGGCGAAGGCCGCCGCGGCACCCGCCGCGTCGCCGTGCTCCAGCCGCAGCCCACCCAGCGTGAAGGCGGTCTGGACATCCGCAGGGTCGAGCGCCGCCGTGCGGGCGTAGGCGCGCTCCGCCGCGTCGGACTGCCCCGCCGCGCGCAGGGTCCGCGCCAGATTGCCGAGGAAATCCGCGTCACTGGGCAGCAGCGCCACGGCACGGCGCAGCAGCGGCAGGGCCGCTCCCGGCCGGCCGCTCTGGCTTTCCAGGACGCCCAGCAGGTGAAGCGCGTCGGGATGGCCCGGCTGGCTGCGCAGGATGCTATGATAGAGGGGCCGGGCCGCGTCCAGCCGGCCCGCCTGATGGTGGCCGACCGCGGCGGCCAGGGCATCCCGAAGTGTCACCATGCCGCCTGTCTACACGCGCCGCCGGGCCGGAGTCCATGCGGCGCAGCGGTCGGGGGCGCCGCCTGTTGCGAAGGAGAGACCATGGCCGACCGGCCGCTCGTCAGCGTCATCACGCCAAGCTGGGGACGGGAGGATGTCCTGCCGCTGTGCCACGCGCGCGTGCTGTCGCAGACCGTCCCCGACATCGAATGGCTGGTGTTCGACGACAGCCCGCGCCCGTCCGCCTATCTCCAGCCGCTCGCCGGGCCGCGGCTGAAGTATTTCTATGCACCGCGCCGCTACGCCATCGGGGAGAAGCGCAACATCCTGGCCGAGCACGCGCGCGGCGAGATCATCGTCCATTTCGACGACGACGACTTCTACGCCCCCCACTATGTGGAGCGGCTGCTCGGCTGGCTGGAGGCGGGCCACGATGCGGTGACCCTGTCCGGCTGGTTCCTGCACAGCATGGTGCACGGGACCTTCGGCTATTGGGACACGGCGCGCGGCGGCTCCCACCATCGCTGGGGCCGGACGACGCGCGCCTATGTCGAGGCGCCGGACGCGCCGCCGTCCGACGACAATCTGCTGGGCTATGGCTTCTCCTACGCCTACCGGCGGTCGGTGTGGGAGGCGGTGCGCTTCCCGCCGGTCAACGCCTGTGAGGACGCCCCGTTCATGAAGAGCGCGCGGGAACGCTTCCGCGTCGCTGCCTTTCCGGACGCCGAGGGGCTGTGCCTGCACACCCTGCACGCTCGCAGCACCAGCCTGTGCCTGCCCCAATACGAGCTGCCGCCCCTGCTGCTGGAGCGCCTGTTCGGACCGGACATCGCGGCGTACACCGGGGGTGGCGGGGGTCAGACCTGAACGTCGAGATACATGCCGCGGCGGTAATTGCGCGGCAGCGTCAGGATGCCGTTCACCAGAAGGCTCGCCAGTTCGCGGACGCTGGGGATGCGCTGGCGCCCGCCGCCGACCTGCTCCGCCCGGTTGCGGACGCCGACCGCGCCCGGCGACGCGACGCGCCCGCCGCCGACCTCGGAGCGGATCGGTTCGTTGGAGCGGTCACCGGTGCGTCGTGTTTCAACCATGCTGAATGTCTACAGCAAATTCCGTCCCATCGGCAAGGCGGAGCCGGCGCGGTCCATCCGTTGTCGCGCATGGGAGACGCCAAAGCACGGCGGCATTGATAGCCCTCTCCCGCCCCGGGAGAGGGAAGGGACCCGTGCGAAGCGTGGGGAGGGTGAGGGTGCCGCCAAGGAGCGGCGGTTTGATCCTCGCACGACCCTCACCCGGCCGCTTTGCGGCCACCCTCTCCCGGGACGGGAGAGGGAACTGACCTCAACCGGCCCCCTCGCTTGACAAACTGTTATATCAGCGGTAACCGATACGTCTCTAAACCTTACGGTTTGGATGGGAATAGGTGGTTCGGGGCGTCGGAGGGAAGTCCATAACAATAAGCGCCCCGATCCGCCTTTTCCCCTTCACCGCAGCCAGGCGGTCAGCGCCGTCAACGCGCTCAGCACCAGCACATAAAGCGCCAGGTCGAACAGCGGCGGGTGCCAGACCCAGCCGTAGAACCCCGCCGCGCGCAAGCCGCGCCGCAGCAGGCCCGACACGAACCAGGCCACAATGGCCAGGATCAGCAGCGGGGGGATGAACAGCCCGTAGATGTCGATTTCGCCGATCATGCGGTCACCGGTTCGCGGAGCGATTCGCTGGAGGGGTCGGGGGCGGCGAAGGTCAGGTGCGGGAACAGCGCGCGGCGCAGCCCGGCCAGCGCAATCACCGCGCGGTCACGCTCCGCCGACCGCGGCTCGGCGGACAGGTTGGACAAAGCGGCGTCCATCATCGGCAGGACCTCCGCCGGGGGCGTACCGAGGCGGCGGCTGGACAGGCCGCGGAAATGCTGCCCCACCGCGCCCAAGAGCCGCGCCACATGGGGCGCCGCCGGGCCGCCCAGGGCGCGGCGGGCGCGCTGCAGCTCCGCCACGTTCAGCCCGACGCGCAGGTCGTTCACCGCGTCCGCCGCCGCCAGATCCTGCTGCGGACCGGCCAGCGCCAGACGGGAGGACAGCAGCCCGACGCGGTCCAGCATCCGGTTCTCGAAGCTGCCCACCGGAATGCCGGAGCGGGCGGCGGTCATCGCCGCGATCTCGCTCCAGCCGGCGCGGAGCAGGCGCCGGGCGCTCCAGGCCGCGCCGACCGAGCGGCAGAGCTGGGTGACCAGCAGCGCCGTGGCGATGCCCACCACCTGCGCGACGTTGCTGTTGAGGAAGGAGGCGAAATCCCCCGTCCCGAGGTCGAGCAGGCTGAGCGAGCCGACCACCCCCATCAGCAGGGCCATCGCCTTGCCCATGGTCGCCGGCCGCGCCACGAAGACCCCCAGAGTCAGGAAGGTCGGAGCGAGGCCCAGCACCAGCATGGGGAAGCTGTCGAAGGACGGCAACACGACCAGCAGGTAGAAGGCGGCCAGCGGCACCGACAGCAGGGTGAAGACCAGGAACAGGCGGATGCCCGGCGCGGGGTCGTCCAGCGAGGCGAAGAAGCAGCAGAAGACCGCCGTCATCATCGCCGCCGCCGATCCCGACGACCAGCCGGTGCCGATCCAGAAGGCGCAGACCACCGCGATCCCGAGCAGCGCCGCGAAGCCCGACCACAGCGCCATGCCGGCGTCGAGATGGAAGACGTCGCGCGAGCGGCGTCGGGTCAGCGGATCGAGGCGCTCCGGCAGGCTGCTCTTGCCATCGCGGATGTGCGCCCGCAGGTCGCGGCAGTCCTGATGGATGTCCACCAGCGAGCGCAGCCGGGTCAGCAGGTTGAGAAGCGTCGCCTCCTTCCAGCCGGTGTCCGCACCGATGACCGGAGACAGCCGGGCGATCTCCGCGCGCAGGCGGTCGGCGCCACCCTCCTCATCATCACCACCCACCCAGCGGTCGAGATCGGCCAGCAGCGCCGAGATCTCGGCGGGCAACTGGCCGCGCAGGGCATCCAGCCGGTCCTCGATGCCCGCGGTCAGCGGCAGCAGATAGGCCATGCGGTCCTGCATCGCCCGGACCGCCCGCGTCATCCAGCGCACCTCCGACGTGTCGTAGGGCAGATGGGTCGCCATGACGCGCAGTTCGGTGATGTCGCGGGCCAGCTTCTGGCGCTCCTGCGCGTTGGCCGCGCCCTCCGGCGCCGTCTCGCGCGACAGGGCCTCGCGGGTCCAGCGCTCCGCGTCGCGCAGCGTGGCGTCCAGCCGGCCGAGCAGCGCCGGCCCGACGCTCTGCGGAAAGACCACGCTGTGCACCACGGTGGCGCAGACGATGCCGATCAGGATCTCCTCGACGCGGGCCAGACCGGTGTCGAAGATGGTCGACGGATCGGTCACCGCGGGAAAGCCGATCAGGCCAATCGTGTAGCCGGCCAGCATGAAGAGATAGCTGCGCGGCGTGCGGTCGAGCAGCGAGATGAACAGGCAGACCGCCACCCACAGCCCCAGAGCGAGGGTCAGCAGCTCCGGCGAATCGGCGAGCGCCGGCACCAGCGCGATGGCCCCGGCGCAGCCCAGCGCCGTCCCGGCGACGCGGAAGACCGCCTTCGACCGCACCGCGCCCGACAGCGGGCCGGAGACGATGTAGGCGGTCGCCATCGCCCAGAAGGGCCGCGGCAGCCCCATGGAGAAGGCGATGTAGAGCGCCGCCATGGCCGCCGCGAAGGCCTTGACCGAGAACAGCGCCTCGTTCAGCGAGACCATCGTGAAGGCGGGAGTCCTCATTGCCCGGCCACCCGCTTGGCGGGCGCTCCCTGCTCGGTCTCCCGCACCACCTCGACGGTCACGGTGCGCCCGGCGACGAGGTCGCGGGGATCGGGCACCTGCTCCAGCGCGACGCGCACGGGGATGCGCTGGGCCAGACGGACCCAGTTGAAGGTCGGGTTGACGTTGGGCAGCAGGCCCGTGCCATCGGTGCGGTCGCGGTCGACGATGGCGTGGGTCACGCTGTCGACCCGTCCGGTCAGCCGCTCCGGCTCGCCCATGATGGTGACGCGGACCGGGTCGCCGACGCGGATGCGCGGCAGCTTGGTTTCCTCGAAATAGCCGACGACGTAGAAGGAATTCCGGTCGATCACCGCGACCACCGGCTGGCCCGCCGTCACGTAGTTGCCGGCCTTGAGCTGGAGGTTGGTGACGAAGCCGTCCACGGTCGCCCGCACCTCCGTCCGCTCCAGGTTGAAGCGGGCGAGGTCGAGCGCCGCCTCCATCTGGCGCGCGGCGGCGGCGGCCTTCGCCTGGGCGGCAGCGACCTCCTGCCGCTGGGCGGTTGAGACGACGTTGTTGCCGAGTTGCGCGTAGCGGTCGGCCTCGGCCTTGCGGAAGGACAGCTCGGCGCGCGCGCTTTCCAGGTTGGCCTCGGCCTGATCGACGGCGAGGCGGTAGCGGCTGGGGTCGACGACGAACAGGACGTCGCCCTTGCGGACCGCCTGGTTGTCGATGACCCGCACCTCGGTCACCAGACCGGCGACGTCGGAGGACACCTGCACCACGTCGGCCCGCACCCGCCCGTCGCGGGTCCAGGGCTCGTTCATGTAGTAGTCCCACAGCCACCAGCCACCGCCGACGGCGCCCAGCGTGACGACCAGCGTGACCGTGATCCGAATGAGAAGGGAGAAGAGTTTCACCGTGGTTCGTCCTTGCGCTCCACCGGCACGGCCGGGAGCGATCGTTCCGTATCCCGCCGCTGCGGGACGCGCTGCTGTGTAGAACCGCCGTCAGCCCTTCATGGCTCGGGCGTTCGACTCAATCGCCGCCATGACGCGCACAGCCCCCGCGATCTCCGGGCCGGAGGCGCCCTGGAGCAGGCGGCGGCGCACGTCGTTCAGCGCGGCGTTGACGCGGGCCAGCAGGTCGCGGCCCTCGTCCGTCAGGTGCAGCGTCTTGGCCCGCCGATCGTCCGGGGCCTCCCGGCGCTCGACCAGCTTCGCGGCCTCCAGGCTGTCGAGCAGCCGGACCAGCGACGGCCCCTCCACCCCCATCTCCTCCGCCAGCTCGCGCTGGCGCATCCCGTCGCCGAGTTCGTTCAGAAGCATCAGCGGCGAGATGACGGAGGAGGAAAAGCCGCTCTCCGCCAGCACCTTGTTCGCTTCGCGCCGCCACAGATGGGCGGCGCGGAACAGGTGGATGCCGAAGTTGGACGGAAAGTCCGGGGCGGGGGTGGACGGGCTATTCGATTGCATGCCTATTTAATAGCTTTGCTATCTATTTTCGGCAAGACGCCCCACCCCGCCGCCCGGTCATTGCAGGCATGCGCGCATCCGCGGCGTCATGTGATCGAGGAAGGCGCGGACCCGGTGCGGCACCCGTTCCCGGCCGGTATAGACGGCGTGGATTTCCTCGCTGTCCACCAGGACGTCATCGAGCACGCTGACCAGCCGTCCGTTGGCGAGGTCGTTGCGGATGTGGTATTCGGCCAGCCGCGCCAGCCCGAGGCCGAGCAGGGCCATATGGCGCACCGTCTCGCCGTTGTTGGCGACGATGCGCGTGTCGACCTCGCGGTCGACCAGCCGCCCGCCGGACTTCAGCGGCCAGACCGCGGCGGCGCGCCGGAAGTTGAAGCCCAGGCAGTCGTGGCGCTCCAGGTCCGCCGCGCTCTCCGGCGTGCCCATGCGCTCCAGATAGTCCGGCGACGCCACGATGCGCCGCCGCACGTCGCCCAGCCGCACCGCCAGCAGCGCCGAATCGGACAGCCGTCCGGCGCGGAAGGCCACGTCGGTTCGCGCCGCGTAGAGGTCCACCACCTCGTCGGTCAGGGTCAGGTCCAGCCGGATGCCGGGATAGTCACGCGTGAAGTCGGGCAGCAGCGGCAGCAGGCAATGCCGCCCGAAGGGCACCGACACGCTGACGCGGATCGTCCCGGTGGGCGACCGGGCGCCCCCCGCCACCTCCGCCTCCATGGCGTCGAGGTCGCCCAGCAGGCTCTCGGCCCGCTCGCGGTAGAGTTCCCCCTCCGCGGTCAGGCGCAGCCGGCGGGTGGAGCGTTCGACCAGCCGCACGCCGAGCCGCTCCTCCAGCCGGGTCACCAGCTTGGCGGTGGAGGACGGGGTCATGCCGACCTCGCGCCCGGCGGCGCTGAAGCTGCCCAGAGCCGCGACGCGCAGGAAGACCCTCATGTCCCAGGCCCGGCTGTCGCTCATCCTGTCCGCCCCTTCGCCGATCTTGTCATTCAATGACACGATCATGCGAAAACGGACGGCATTCCGCATCCCGGATTTTTGGCTCATCTGATGCGTCCTGCACAGCTCGCATGGATGGAGCCTTCAGTCATGCCTCTCGCACTGCTGGCGCTGGCGATCAGCGCCTACGCCATCGGGACGACGGAGTTCGTCATCGTCGGCCTGCTGCCAACCGTCGCCACCGACCTGAACGTCAGCCTGCCGATGGCCGGCATGGTGGTCAGCGTCTACGCGCTGGGCGTCACCGTCGGCGCCCCGGTCCTGACCGCCTTGACCGGGCGGCTGCGGCGCAAGCCGCTGCTGCTCGGCCTGATGGGCCTTTTCATCGCCGGCAACCTGCTGGCCGGGGTCAGCCCCAATTACGAGACGCTGCTGGCCGCCCGCGTGCTCAGCGCCTTCGCGCACGGCGTGTTCTTCTCGGTCGGCGCGACCATCGCCGCCGACCTCGTGCCGGAGGACAAGCGGGCCTCGGCCATCGCCATGATGTTCTCCGGCCTGACCATCGCCATCGTGACCGGCGTGCCGATGGGCACCTGGATCGGCCAGCATTTCGGCTGGCGCGCCACCTTCCTGGCGGTCTCCGCGCTGGGCGTGATCGGCGCGCTGGGCGTCGCGGCGCTGGTCCCGGCGAAGCTGAGCCAGCCGCCCGCCGCCGGGCTCGGCACGCAGGTCCGGGTGCTGGCCAAGCCGCGCCTGCTGCTGGCCTTCGCCATCACGGCGCTGGGCTATGGCGGCACCTTCGTCGCCTTCACCTATCTGGCGCCGATCCTGGAGACGATCACCGGCTTCTCCAGCGGCACGGTCAGCCTCGTCCTGGTGCTCTACGGGGCGGCCATCGCGGTCGGCAACATGGTCGGCGGCAAGCTCGCCAACCGCAACCCGGTCCGCGCGCTGGCGTGGCTGTTCGCCCTTCAGGCGGTGGTGCTCATCGTCTTCACCTTCACCGCCTCCAGCCCGGTCCCGGCGCTGGTCACCCTGGCCGGCATGGGCGCGCTGGCCTTCGCCAACGTGCCGGGACTCCAGCTCTACGTCGTGCAGCTGGCGCAGCGCCACGCGCCGGGCGCGGTGGACGTCGCCTCGGCCCTGAACATCGCCGCCTTCAACCTGGGCATCGCCGCCGGCGCCTTCTTCGGCGGGCGGGTGGTGGACAGCGCGCTCGGCCTCGCGGCAACACCGTGGGTGGGTGGGCTGTTCGTGCTGGGTGGGCTGGCGCTGACCCTGCTCAGCGGCGCGTTGGACCGCAAGGACGGGCGCCGCGGCGAGGCCGTCGCCCAGCCGGCTTGATTATACTGAGAAGAACACCGCATTCGAGAGGATCGAGACCAATGCACAACGTGACCGCCAACGGCGCCTCAATCCCCGCCCTCGGCTTCGGCACCTTCCGCATGAGCGGCCCCGACGTGCTGCGCATGGTGCCGGAGGTCCTGAAGCTCGGCTTCCGCCACGTCGACACCGCCCAGATCTACGGCAATGAGAGCGAGGTCGGCGAGGCCATCAAGGCGTCCGGCCTGCCGCGCGGCGAGGTCTTCCTGACCACCAAGGTCTGGGTGAGCAACTACAAGGCCGATGATTTCCGCCGCTCGGTGGACGAGAGCCTGGCGAAGCTGCGGACCGACTACGTGGACCTGCTGCTGCTCCACTGGCCGAACGAGGCCGTCCCGCTCGCCGAGCAGATCGAGGCGCTGAACGCCGTCCGGGCCGCCGGCAAGACCCGCCACATCGGCGTCAGCAACTTCAACCGCAAGCTGCTGGACGAGTCCGTGCGCCTCAGCGCGGCGCCCATTGTGACCAACCAGATCGAATACCACCCCTATCTCGACCAATCGGTGATGCTGGAGGCGGCGCGCCGCCACGGCCAGTCGATCACCGCCTATTACGCGATGGCCGACGGCAAGGTCTTCAAGGACCCGGTGCTGACCGACATCGCCGCCCGGTTGGGCAAGAGCCCCGCCCAGGTGGTTCTGCGCTGGCTGGTCCAGCAGGAGGGGGTGATCGCCCTGTCGAAGACGGTCGGCGAGAAGCGTGCCGCCGAGAACCTCGCCATCTTCGACTTCGAGCTGTCGGCGGCCGACATGGCGGCCATCCATGGCCTCGCCCGCCCCGATGGGCGGATCGTCAGCCCGGACGGTCTGGCCCCCGCCTGGGATTGAGGGAACATTCCCTTCCCTCTCCCGGGACGGGAGAGGGCGTCTAAAGCGGATTGTCGCTGAGTATAGACGGAATTTTGGCTGGCCTGAGCGGTTGGAGGAAGACACCGCTGAAGGACCGCGCGCCATGGGCCAGCCATATTCCGCCGATCTGCGCGAACGGGTTCTGCTGGCTTATGAGCGCCACGAGGGCGGCCCCGAGTTGCTGGCGCGGCGCTTCCAGATCAGCCGAGCCTGCGCGTACAACTGGGTGCGGGCCGCGCGCCTTGAGGGGCGGCGGGTCGCCAAGCCCCATGCCGGCGGCGTACCAGCCAAACTGGACGCGGAGGGCGTGAGCGTGCTGCGGGCCTTGGTGCGGGAGGATAATGACGCGACACTGGCACAGTACCGCGACCGGTTGGCCGCACGCACCGGCATCGCGCTGAGCCCGGCGGTGGTGTGCCGCACCTTGAAGCGGCTGGGGTTGGCGCGCAAAAAAAGACGCTGAGGGCCAGCGAGCAAGAGCGCATGGATATCGCCGCGGAACGCGCGGCCTACCGGGACGATGCGGTGGTCCACGAACCGGCGCGTTTGGTTTTCCTCGATGAAACCGGCATCAACACCCAGATGACGCCCACCCAGGCCCGGGCGCCGCGCGGCCAGCGGGCGCTCGGGTCCGTGCCCTGTGGGTCGTGGCACCGCGTCACGGTGCTCGGGGCGTTGAGCGCCGAAGGCATGCTGGCCGCCATGAGCATCGAGGCGTCTACCTCCTCGGCCGTGTTTCTCGCCTTTGTCGAGCAGGTGCTCTTGCCCGTGCTCCGGCGCGACAAACCCGGCGCCGTGGTCGTGATGGACAACCTTTCCGCTCACAAGCGGGCCGATATCCTCGCCGCCTTTGAGACCGCAGGGATCCGTGTCCGCTTCCTCCCGCGCTACTCGCCCGACCTCTCGCCCATCGAGCCCGGCTGGGCCAAGCTCAAAGGAATCCTGCGCGCCAAGGAAGCCCGCACCGTCGAGGCCCTCAACGAGGAACTCGGCCCAGCCCTCAATGCAATCACCGCCACCGACGCCAAAGCGTGGTTCAAGCTATGCGGCTACCCGAATCTAAACTGAGCCGAAATCCGCTTTAATGCGGCATCAGGGGCCAGAACAGCGCGATCGCTGTCGTGCCCAGCACGATGACGATCAGCGACAGCGGCAGGCCAAGGCGCGCGTAGTCGCTGAAACGGTAGCCGCCCGGCCCCATGACCAGCGTGTTGCACTGGTGCCCGATGGGGGTGAGGAAGTCGCAGCCCGCCCCCACGGCCACCGCCATCAGGAAGGCGTCGGGCCGCAGGCCCAGATGGTTGGCGAGGCTGGCCGCGATGGGGGCCATCACCAGCACGGTGGCCGCGTTGTTCAGGAAGGGCGTCACCGCCATCGCCGCCACCAGCATCAGGGCCAGCGCCCCGACGGGCGGCAGCCCCTGCGCGGCGATGGACAGCCAGCCGGCGATCAGCTCCGTCCCGCCGGTGGTGCGCAACGCCTCGCTGACCGGGATCAGGGCGCCCAGCAGCACCAGGATCGGCCACTCGATCGATTCGTAGGCCTCCTTCAGCGTGATCACCCGCAGCGCCGTCATGGCGACCGCCGCACCGAAGAAGGCCAGCGTCACCGGGACGAGACTGGTCGCCACCAGCCCGATGGTCACCGCCATCACGGCCAGCGCGATCCGCCGCTTGCGCCGCCGCCCGATGGACAGGTTGCGCTCGGCCAGCGGCAGGCAGCCAAGTTCGTTCAGCGTGTCCGACAGCCCTGCCGCCCGCGCCTGGAGCACCACCAGATCGCCCGGCTGGAAGCGGACGCGGCGCAGCCGCTGGCGGATCGGCCGGCCGCGCCGGCTGAGCGCCAGCAGGTTGGCGCCGTAGCGCTCGCGCAACTCGACGTCCTCCACGTTGCTGCCGATCAGGGGGGAGCGCGGCTCGACCACCGCTTCGAGGACCGCCAGATCCTCGTCGCTCTGCACCCCCTCCAGCTCCTTCTCGTGCATCAGCTCCAGGCCGGCGTGCTTCACGAGGTCGCCCAGCGCCTGGGTGTCGGCCTCCAGCACCAGCACGTCGCCCGCCAGCAGCACCCAATGGCCGGACGGGATGTAGCGGCGGTGCCGCTCGCGGATGATCGCCGCGACCGTCACGTCGCCCTCGCCGTAGGCCTCCAGGTCGGCGACCGTCTTGCCGACGAAGGGCGACTTCTCCGGCAGCAGCGCCTCCGCCGTGTAGTCGTCGATGGAGAAGCCACCGGCGCTGCCCGAGGCCGCCTGACGTCCCGTGGGCAGCAGGCGGTAGCCGACCGCCAAAAAGGCCACCCCCGCCACCGCGACGATCAGCCCGACCGGCGTGAAGTCGAACATGCCGAAAGGTTCGCCGACCATCTCGCTGCGCACGCGGCTGACGATGATGTTGGGGGAGGTGCCGACCAGCGTCATCAGGCCGCCCAGCAGCGAGCCGAAGGCCATGGGCATCAGCAGCGCCGACACCTTCGTCCCGTTGCGCCGCGCCACCTGCATGGCGATGGGCATGAAGATGGCAAGCGCCCCGATGTTCTTGACCACCGCGGACAGCAGCGTCACCGCCCCGGTCAGCACGATGATCTGCGCCGGCACGGTCTTCATGCGGGCGCTGAGGGGGCGCATAACCTCCTCGACGATGCCGGAGCGGCCGACCGCCGCGCTGACCACCAGCGCCGAGCCGACGATGATGACGATGTCGTCGGAAAAGCCGTTGAAGGCGTCCTTTGGCTTGACGATCCCGACGGCCACCGCCGCCAGCAGCGCCAGCATGGCGACGAGATCGTAGCGCAGCTTGTCCCAGATCAGCAGCGCGATCACCGCGCCGATGATGCCGAAGGCGAGTCCCTGGTCGAGCGTCATGCAGCCCTTTTTTGGGGAATTGTTGGTGCGTCGTTACTGCGATTTGCCGGACGGGGAGCCCGAGGGAGCCGCGTCGCGCCCCTTGCCGGTGCCGCTGGAACCGGTGCTGGAGTTCGACGGGGACCGGGCGTTCCGGACGAGTTCGCCGCAGTGTGGCTGCTCGTCACTGCCTGGGTCAAGAAAAGGCAGGACGCTGGCGAGCGGCGTCAGCAGAACGCCGAGCGCCACCGCCGCCGCACCGCGCGCCGCCGACTCCGTCGCGTTCACCCCGATGTCCGGCGACCCCAGCGTGCCGCGGACATGGACCGGGACATGGGTGGCGAAGATCTGGGGGCTCTTGGCGCGCCCCAGCACGGTCATGTCCATCGCCTCGTTGCGCAGGTTGACCGTGCCGTCCGCCGTCACCAGAGTTTCCGGCGTGTCGAGCACCAGCGCGCGGCTTTCCACCAGCCCGTTCTTCACCGTCACGTCGGCGACCAGGCAGTTGAAGGGCAAGGGCTTGTCGCCGGACAGGACGACGCCCAGCGTCTCCAGGATGTTGGTCTTCAGTCCCTTGACCGCGTAGCTCGTGATCCGCCCGCCGTCCACCGCGACGCCCAGCTTGCCGTCGGAGGACCCCAGGATGTTGGCGACCGTGGTGCCCTGACCCTTCAGCTGGATGCGCCCGCTGGCCGTGCCGCCCATCTCCTGCGCGAAGGCCGTCTCGCGGAACAGGCGGGCCAGCTTGATCTGCCGGACGTCCAAGTTCACGTCCAGCGCCGGGGTCTTGCGCCCGCCGTCCAGCACCGCCGTCCCGGCGACCCGCCCGCCGCCGACGCCGAGCGACAGCGGGTCGAGCACCAGCCGCCCGTTCTCCAGCTTGGCCCGCGCGTCGAGGGCGTCCAGCGTGGAGAAGGGCGCCTCGACATGCTCGCCGCGGAACTTCACGTCCATGTCCGCGGTGCGCAGCTTTTCCAGAGGGACTTCGGTGGCCGGGATGATCCGCTCCCGGCCCTTGGTCGGGTAGTCGCCGCGGCCTTCCGGAGAGGCGCCGATGAAGCCCGCCAGATCGATCGCCGCCAGCTTGCGCGAGGTCAGGTCGCCGGTGATCCGCGGGCGCTCGCCGCCCAGATCGACCGCCACCTGACCGGACAGGTCGCTCTCCCCAACCTTGCCGTTCATCCCCTCGAACCGCCAGACGTCGCCCTCGCGCCCGAGATGGCCGGAGATGGCGTAGGGCCGCGTCGTCGGCACGGGAATGCCGAGGATCGGGAAGACGTCGGCCAGATCGTCGCCGCGCAGTTCCACCGACAAATCCACGCCCTCAAGCAGCACCGGCTCGGCGATGGAGCCCTCGATCTTGCCGCGGGTCTTGCCGATGGCGGTCTCGACCCGCAAGGGATAGGGCTTGGGATCGTCTCGCAGATACTCCAGCGAGCCGCCGGCGGCCGCCAGGGTGAAGGGCTTGCCGGCGAAGTCGCCCTTGCCCTCCAGCCGGACCTCCTGGTCGCCGTTGCCGCCGACCGCGGTGTTGACGCCGCTGTCGATGTCGATCTTGCGGATGGGGTCGCGGAAGCGCAGGCGCCCCTCCTCGACCACAAGCGTCTCGATGATTGGCAGGTCGGTGCGGTCTTCCGGCTTGACCGTCTCTTTCGCCGCTTCCTTGCGCGGGTCGGGCCCGCCAAAATTCCAGTTGGCGGCCCCTTCCCGGTTCTTTTCCAGAAGCAGCTTGGGACCGGTCAGGCGGATTTCCGGAAACTCGAAGTCACCGCGCAGCAGCGGCCAGGGGCGAAGCTGAAGGTCCAGCACCCGCAGTTCCGCCATCGTCTTGTCGTCGCTCCATTCCGCGTTGGCGACCCGAAGCCCTTCGACGCGGATGCGCAGGGGGTCACCCAGCCGGACGTTGAGGTCGCCGTCGATGGCGACCTCGCGGTTCAACGCCTTGGACGCCTGCCGGGCGATGAAGCCGCGGGCGTCGTTCCAGTCGAAGACGGCCAGGGCGATGCCGACGCCCGCCGCCACCGTCACCACCAGCCCCAAAAGGCCGTAGCCGATCCATTTCACCACGGCCATCCGCCACGCCCCCTTGCCTGTCCGCACCGCACCCTCTGGCTGAATAACGGGCAAATGACCGCCGATGTGGCGCCTTACCTCCAAAGGGCTGGGAAGAGGATGATCTTGTGCGGATTTAACGAAAATTGAGCGAATCATGCTAGGGGTGGTACCGCACGGCGTTCCACTTTCCTCCCGATCCGAGAACCATGCGTTCACTTACGAATTTTGCCCCCTCCACCTTCGAGGAGCGCGGCGCCGCCGTGGCCTTCACCACCCCGGTGCTGGCGCAAACGCGGGTGCGCAAGGACGACCGGGACAAGCTGGAGGTCCTGATCCCCAACCTGTCGGACGGGCACGGGGTCTATGTGGTGCCGTGGAAGGGCCTGCCGCTTGCCTTCCCGATGACCGTCCACGACCGCATGTTGCAGGACCTGATCCGCAAGGCGGACGGCTGCTCGCCGGACGACATCCGCAAGGCGGTGCTCCAGGCGGCGCGCTGCGGCCTTGCCGGGCCGCTGGCCGTCGAGGCGGCGGAGGCGGCGCTGCGCGACGAGGACGAGCAGCGGCTGCTCATCAACTACCAGCTCATCGTAGAGGTGCTGAAGGCGGTCGGTTTGGAATCGACGGACATCCTGCGCGCCGGCCTCGGCTCCGAAAAAGGTGAGCAGCTGACCCGCAGCTACATGACCAAGGCGGCGCAGAGCCTCGCCCTGGAACCGACCGAGCTGTACGCGCGGGTGGCGGAACTGGCGACCTTCATGGAGCCGGTGGGCATCGCCACCTCGCCGAAGCCGGCACGGCTGCGCCGTCTGGCGCGCGACCTGCTGCAGTTCCGCGACAGCATGACCGACTGGGCGAACGGCAGCGTGTCGGAGGCCGCCCCCATCGGCACCTTCTGCGCGGAGGTGGCGGAGCACACGCTCAACCAAGTCCGCAACGTGGTGAGCCAACTCGACCAGTCGGTGGCCGCCTTCGAGACGCTGCTGCGCCAATGGGACACCAAGCGCACGCTGGTGCGCAAGTCGACCACCCGGCTGTCCTGGCTGCTCGACGGCTGGGACTTCATCATCACGAGCTGGGCGGAGGCCCAGACGCGGAGCAAGCACGAGCAGGACATGACCGTGCACGAGCTGTTCCGCGTCCTGCCGCTGCTGCCCAAGGACGAGGAGAAGTCCGACCATGCGCTGCAGGCCGACCGGCTTCTGGCCTCGAACCGGCGCACGGTGCGCGCCTATGTGGACTGGCGCAGCGGTCAGCTCGACACGGACCTCGTGATGCGGATCGAGGCGATCAAGGGGAAGGCGGCCTGACCATGACCACCGACCCCAAGGCCCTTCTCAGCCTCGGCAGCAAGCTTCTCGACATCGACGAGGCCCGCTTCCGGCAGGTGGTCGACCTGCTCCAGCAGATCGGCGACCATCCCGAGGTCCAGCACACCTTCTCGCTGATCCGCCCGCGTCTGGCGGAGGTGCGGCCCAGGCGGCGCCCGACCTTCAAGCGGCTGTTCTGCGAGCCGTTCGAGGATTTGTTCCAGCTTCCCGGTGGCGACCAGCCCGCCCCCCTGAACAAGCTGGACCGCGGGGTGGTCAACGCCCTGTGGCCGCTGGTCGAAGGGCAGATCGGCAAGGAACGGCTGCGCGCCGTCGACGCCGCCTTGGGGAGCGCCTCCGGCGGCGCTGCTGGCGGCGCCCAGCAGGCGGAAAAGGCCCGCGCCTTCTGGTCGATGGCCGCCGCCGCCGTGGCCGACATCCGGGAGCAGACGGAAACGGGCCGCTTCGCCGACGATCTGGGGTTGCGGCTGAACCCCGACCGCATCCGCACCATCGAGGACATCGCCCGCATCCTGACCATCGCCCAGCCGGTGGCCGAGCTGAAGGCCGTCCTGTCGCCCAAGCCGATCCAGAAGCTGCACAAGGACCATCTGGACGGCATCCAGGCCATCGGGCGGCAGGTCGCGCGCGCGCGGCCGGAGGCGCTGAAGCTGTTCGTCCTGCTGGCCGCGGCCCGCCTGTCCGACCCGTCGATCCTGCTGGGCAGCCTGTGGGACATGGATCTGGGCCAGAAATCCAGCGACCGCGCCGCCCTGTTCCTGGACCTCAGCGGCACGGTGGTGGCGCAGATCGAGGAACGGTCGCGCGGCGTCGCCTCGGCCTCCGGCGGCACGGTGGACCGCATGGCCGCCGCCACCCTCGCGGTCGATCTGGTGGCCAGCCTGGAGGCCACCCGCAACGCCATGGAGCACAGCCGCAACAAGGACTTCGATCAGCGGCTGAAGACGATCCGGAACTCCGTGCACGAGCTGGTGCGCACCCAGGTGCTCGACGGGGCGGAGACCGAAATCCTCGCCGCGGTGGAGACGCTGGTTCCCGGCACCGACACGGCCCGGATGGCGCAGGCGGAGAACCAGGCCCGCGCCCTGCGCAAATGCTCGACCATCGCCGACACGCTGGGCCTGCGCGGCGAGTTGAAGAGCGTGACCCAGCAGGCCACCGCCTCGTTGACCGGCACGGCGCGGCAATCGCTGGCCGACGGCGTCGGCGACGCGCGGACCGGCTACACCGCCATCCGCATGATCGAGCTGATTGCCGGACCGGCGGAGGCGAACCAAGTCATGGACGACATCCTGAGAGGTGACCGCCGCTGAGGGACGCCGGGGAGATCGCATGACGCGTCGCGGAGGCTATGTCGGCTGGGCGCTGCCGGAGGCGGAGCGCGCCCGTCTGCTGGCGCGGTTCCCGGCGCGCTACGCCCGCGCCGTCGCCCATCACGTCACGCTGGCCCACGGCGTCGGGGCACGTCATCCGCTGCCCACGGAGCGTGAGGGGACCGTTGTCGGGCTGGCGGATGACGGGGACGGCGTGCAGGCCCTCGTGGTCGCCATCGCCGGGACGACCGACCGCCCCGGCGGCGGGGCCTACCACGTCACATGGTCGCTGGGGCCGGGCCGCCGCGCCGTGGAGTCGAACGCGGTAATCGCGCGCCTCGGCTGGACTCCGGTGGAACCGGTCGCCGTCCGGCTGGAGCCTCGCTTCTTCCCGCTTTAAGCGCCGGGACCGCCGCTGGCGTTGGCCTCCGCCGCGGCACCGCGGTTCAGCGCCTGCTCGCGGTGGAAGACGAACAGACCGCTGCCGATGATGAGCAGCGCGCCCACGATGATGCGCAGGGTTGGTGCCGTGCCCCAGACAAGCAGATCCAGCACCACCGCCCAGATGATCGACACATACTGGAACGGCACCACCACCGCCGCGGGGCTGAGCTGGAGGGAGCGGTTCATCGCCGCGTGTCCGGCCAGCGCCGTGACGCCCAGCGCCCCCAGCAGCAGGAAGTCCAGCCCCGGCGGCGGCACCCAGACCAGCGGCAGCGCCGCGCCGCCGAGCAGGCCGGTGCCGAAGGTCTGGAAGCTGACCAGCGACAGGTTGCTCGACTCGCGCAGCAGCCGGGTGGAGATCAGGCCGGTGGAGAAGACCAGCGTGCCGAACAGGGCGACCAGCGACGGCACGGCGTCGAACTGGCCCGTCGGGTTCAGCACGATCACCACACCGGCGAAGCCGACCACCACCGCGGCCCAGCGGCGCCAGCCGACCTTCTCGCCGAGCAGCGGCACCGACAGGGCGGTGACGATCAGCGGGGCGGCCATGTAGATGGTCATGACGTTGGCGAGCGGCAGCGACCGCACCGCCCAGTAGAAGCAGGCGACCTCCCCCGCCACGCAGCCGACGCGCAGAAGATGCAACGGCAGCCGCTTCACCGCGAAGACCGACCGCACCCCCTCGCGCAGGATCAGGGACGCCAGCAGCATCGCGCCGAACAGGCTGCGGATGGCCAGCAGCATCGCCACCGGATAGTCGGCGACCAGCCATTTGCCGAGCGCGTCGTTGATCGTGAACAGCGACATGCCCAGCAGCATCAGCAGGATGCCCAGGCGGGTGTCAGTGGCGGCGGAGGACGGGGTGCTGGAGGCGATCATCTCGATTCACGCAAAAAATCCCTCCCCCGCGAGCGGCGGGGGAAGGGATGGGATCGGGGCGGCAAAATGACGGGTGCGCGCGGTTCAGACCACGCCCTTCTCCCGCAGGGCCGCGATGTCCGCCGCGCATAGGCCCAGCGCCTCCCCCAGCACGGCGTCGGTGTGCTGGCCGAGCGTCGGCGGGGCCACCGTGTGCTCGATGGGGGTCGCGGAGTAGCGGATCGGGCTCGCCACCGTCGGCACTGTCCCGGCGGTCGGGTGCGGCAGGTCCTGGTGGATGTGGCGGGCCTGGACGTGGGGGTCGGCGAAGACCTGCGACACGTCGTTGATCGGCCCGCAGGGCACACCCACCGCCTCCAGCGCCGACAGCCAGTCGCGGCTGGTCCGCTGCTCCAGCAGCAGCTCCAGGATCGGCACCAGCTCCTTGCGGTTGGCGACGCGGGCCGGGTTGGTGGCGTAGCGCGGGTCCTGCGCCAACTCCGGACGTCCGGCGACCTGGCAGAACTTGGCGAACTGTCCGTCGTTGCCGACCGCCAGGATGATGTGGCCGTCCAGCGTGGCGAAGGCTTGGTAGGGAACGATGTTCGGGTGGGCGTTGCCCAGCCGCTGCGGCGCCTTGCCGCCAACCAGATAATTCATGGCCTGGTTCGCCAGCACCGCCACCTGCACGTCGAGCAGGGCGAGGTTCACCCACTGCCCCTCACCCGTCCGGTCGCGGTGGGCCAGCGCGCCGAGCACGCCGATGGTGGCGTAGAGGCCGGTGAAGACGTCGGTCACCGCGACGCCGACCTTGACCGGCCCGCCGCCCGCCTCGGCGTCGGGCTGGCCGGTGATGCTCATCAGCCCGCCCATGCCCTGGATCATGAAGTCGTAGCCGGCGCGCTTGGCGTAGGGGCCGTCCTGCCCGAATCCGGTGATCGAGCAGTAGACGAGGCCCGGGTTGATCGCCTTCAGGCTGTCATAGTCCAGCCCGTACTTGACCAGCCCGCCGACCTTGAAGTTCTCGATGACGACATCGGCCTGGGCGGCCAGCTTGCGCACCAGCTCCTGGCCTTCCGGGCGCTCGAAGTCGATGGTGATCGACCGTTTGCCGCGGTTGGTGGAGAGGAAATAGGCCGACTCCTCCCCGGCCCAGGGGGGACCCCAGGCGCGCGTGTCGTCCCCGGCGCCGGGCCGTTCGACCTTGATGACGTCAGCGCCGAGATCGGCCAGCGTCTGCGCCGCCCACGGCCCGGCGAGCACGCGGGAGAGTTCCAGGACACGGACATGGGAAAGCGGGCCGGGCATGGTGGGGTCCTTATGGAAAAGCGCCTCATTCCCTCTCCCGTCCCGGGAGAGGGTGCCCGCGTCAGCGGGCGGGTGAGGGTCGGATGAGGATCGTCGCGCTGATCCTTGGCGGCACCCTCACCCTTCCCACGCCGGGGGGCGTGGGCCCCTTCCCTCTCCCGAGGCGGGAGAGGGACAACATCACCTCACGCGAAGGCCTGGATGCCGGTGATGGCGCGGCCCAGGATCAGGGCGTGGATGTCGTGCGTGCCCTCGTAGGTGTTCACCGCCTCCAGGTTCATCACGTGGCGGATGACGTGGAACTCGTCGGCGATGCCGTTGCCGCCGTGCATGTCACGGGCGACGCGGGCGATCTCCAGGGCCTTGCCGCAGTTGTTGCGCTTGATGAGCGAGATCATCTCCGGCGCCGCCTTGCCTTCGTCGAGCAGGCGGCCGACCTGCAGCGCGGCCTGCAGGCCGAGCGCGATCTCCGTCTGCATGTTGGCGAGCTTGAGCTGCGGGATCTGGTTCGCGGCCAGCGGGCGGCCGAACTGCTTGCGGTCGATCTGGTACTGGCGGGCGGCGTGGAAGCAGAACTCCGCGGCGCCCATGGCGCCCCAGGCGATGCCGTAGCGGGCGCGGTTCAGGCAGCCGAACGGGCCGACGATGCCCTCGATGTTCGGCAGGCGGTTTTCCTCCGGCACGAAGACCTCGTCCATGACGATCTCGCCGGTGGCCGAGGCGCGCAGCGAGAACTTGCCCTCGATCTTCGGCGCCGACAGGCCCTTCATGCCCTTCTCGAGCACGAAGCCGTTGATCTTGCCCTCGTCGTTCTTCGCCCAGACGACGAAGACGTCGGCGACCGGCGAGTTGGTGATCCACATCTTCGCGCCGCTGAGGATGTAGCCGTCCGCGACCTTCTTCGCGCGAGTCTTCATGCCGGCGGGGTCGGAGCCGGCGTCCGGCTCGGTCAGGCCAAAGCAGCCGACCCACTCGCCGGTGGCGAGCTTGGGCAGGTACTTCTCGCGCTGGGCCTCGCTGCCGTAGGCGTAGATCGGGTGCATGACCAGCGAGGACTGCACCGACATGGCGGAGCGGTAGCCGCTGTCCACCCGCTCGACCTCGCGGGCGACCAGACCGTAGGAGACGTAGTTGACCCCGGCGCAGCCGTAGCCGTCGATGGTGGAGCCGAGGAAGCCCAGCTCGCCCATCTCGTTCATGATCTCGCGGTGGAAGATCTCGTGCCGGTTGGCCTCGGTCACGCGCGGCAGCAGCTTGTCCTGGCAATAGCTGCGCGCGGCGTCGCGGATCATCCGCTCGTCCTCGGTCAGCTGCTCGTCGAGGAGCAGCGGGTCCTCCCAGGCGAAGGAAGCGAGCTTGGCGGAGGCGGCTCCGGTCTTGGCGGCCATGTTTGAAATCTCCCTAGGTCCGATGCGCCCCAACATGGCGCGGTCGCTTTCATGGTTCAAATACATTTATCAGGGGACTTTAATATGATCCTCATATAAGACACGGGTATGGACCTGCGCCATCTCCGCCATTTCGTCGCCGTCGCCGAGGAGCTGCATTTCAGCCGCGCCGCCGCCCGGCTGGGCATCGGGCAGCCGCCGCTCAGCCAATCGATCCAGGCGCTGGAGGCCGAACTGGGCGCCCGCCTGTTCGAGCGCACCAAGCGCCGGGTCGAGCTGACCGAGCCAGGCCAGCTCCTGCTGGGCGAGGCGCGGGAGATCCTGGCGCGGGCGGAGCGCGCCGCCGTGCTGACCCGCCGAGCCGCCAAGGGCGAGGTCGGCGAGCTGCGCGTCGGCTTCACCGCGGCGGCCCCCTTCCTGCCGATGGTGCCGCGGATCATCGACGCCTACCGCCGCGCCCATCCCGACGTGCATCTGACCCTGGTCGAGCTGCCGTCCAAGCAGCAGTTGACGGCGCTGGCCGACCGCCGGCTGGACGTCGGCTTCATCCGCGAGCCGCGTTTCGTCCCCGATCCCGAGTCCTTCCGCTTCCACGACGTGGTGCGGGAGCCTCTGCTCGCGGTGATGCGCGCCGACCACCCGCTGGCCGGGCGGGAGGTCGTGCCGCTGGCCGCCCTGCGCGACGAGCCCTTCGTCTTCTACCCCGCCGATTTCGGCACCAGCACGCACGAGCAGGTCTTCGCGCTGTGCGCCGCCGCCGGATTCCGCCCCAACGTGACCCAGGACGCGCGCGAGGCTTTCACCATCATCGGACTGATCGCCGCCGGGCTGGGCGTGTCGATTCTTCCAGGTCAGCTTCGGCAGGTGGCGCTGGAAGGGGTGGTGTACCGGCCGCTCGACACGCCGGACGCCGTCACCACCCTGCAACTGGCGCAACGGAGCAACGAAAGCTCACCCCTGGTGAAAAAATTCACCGGTCTGGTGGAGCGGATCGTTCCGTTTGTTCCGCCCATCCCCGGCGCGTGAGCGGCGACTCGGGAAAAATCGCCCGTCCGGACCCCAAGCCTCCCAAAGTCTGGGTTTTCAAGCGGTCAAGGAAGGAGCAAACTCCCGTTCAAACCGCGTGCACGGCCTTCGCAGATGCACAAATTTTCGCCAGACCGTTGAATTGATCGCGATGCGAGCAACGGGCTTGTCGAATTTATTAAACGGGTATACCGTCTGACCCATTGCATAGGTCCTGTGTCGGGAACGCAACCCTGACCCCGGACCGCGCTCGGGACACCTCGGACGGGGGGAGGATGATGGACGGCGGCATGGTCACGACCGCACAGGCACTGGTGCGCTTCGTCGGGGTCCAGAAGACCTATGACGGCGAGCATCTCGTGGTGAAGAACCTCGACCTCGACATCAAGAAGGGCGAGTTCGTCACCCTGCTCGGCCCGTCGGGCTCGGGCAAGACGACCACGCTGATGATGCTGGCCGGCTTCGAGGTCCCCACCCATGGCGAGATCTATCTCGCCGACCGGCCGATCAAGAACATGCCGCCGCACAAGCGCGACATCGGCATGGTCTTCCAGAACTACGCGCTGTTCCCCCACCTGACGATCGAGGAGAACGTCGCCTTCCCGCTGACCGTGCGCAAGATGCCGCGGTCCGAGGTGAAGGAGCGGGTGCGGTCGGCGCTGCGCATGATCAAGCTGGAGAACTTGGCGCACCGCCATCCCGGCCAGCTGTCGGGCGGCCAGCAGCAGCGCGTGGCGCTCGCCCGCGCGCTGGTCTTCAACCCGCAGCTCGTCCTGATGGACGAACCGCTGGGCGCGCTGGACAAGCGGCTGCGCGAGCACATGCAGCTGGAGATCAAGCAGTTGCACGAGACGATGGGCATCACCGTCGTCTACGTCACCCACGACCAAAGCGAGGCGCTGACCATGTCGGACCGCATCGCGGTGTTCAACGACGGCATCGTGCAGCAGATCGACAAGCCGGACGCGCTGTACGAACGGCCGGTCAACAGCTTCGTCGCCAACTTCATCGGCGAGAACAACGTGCTGGCCGGCACCGTCGAGAATATCGAACAGGGCTTCTGCCGGGTGGCTCTGGCGTCGGGCGGTTCGGTCGTGGCCCAGGCGGTCAACGTCGCCGGCGCCGGGGCCGCCACCGCGCTGTCGGTCCGGCCGGAGCGCATCAGCATCCTGACCGACGGGCAGGCGCCGGACGGCATGAACGCCCTGCCCGCCCAGGTGCAGGACACCATCTATCTCGGCGACCACGCGCTGGCCGTGCTGAAGGTCGCCGGCAACGGGGAATTCATGGTCAAGCTGCCGCCGGGCGCCCACGCGGGCCTCAGCCACGGCCAGAGCGTGTCCATCGGCTTCCGCCCCGAGGACTGCCGGGCGCTCGATCCCGTGTGATCGGCAGCAACCCGTCCGTCCGGTCTCTCCGGGAGGGGGGACCGGGGGCGCGCACCACCTCCTGACGCAACCACACATAATGAAGGAACGGGGACGATGTCGAAGCTTAAGGTGGCAGTTGGGTTCCTTGCGACGTTCACCGCCGGTGTGGCGCTGGCCACCGCCGCGCAGGCCCGCGACCTGACGGTCGTGTCCTGGGGCGGCGCCTATCAGGAAGCCCAGAAGAAAGTCTATTTCGAGCCGTTCAAGAAGGCCGGCACCCCGATGAACGACGAGTCCTGGGACGGCGGCATCGGCGTGCTGCGCGCCAAGGTCCAGGGCGGTGCGGCGACCTGGGACGTCGTCCAGGTGGAGAGCGAGGAGCTGGCCGTCGGTTGCGAAGAGGGCCTGTTCGAGACGATGGAGTTCAGCAAGATCGGCGGCGAGCAGGCCTACCTGCCGCAGACCGTCGATGCCTGCGGCGTCGGCGCGATCGTGTATGACTTCGTGCTCGGCTACGACAAGGACAAGCTGAAGGACGCGCCGAAGAGCTGGGCCGACTTCTTCGACACCACCAAGTATCCGGGCAAGCGCGGCCTGCGCCAGGGCGCCAAGACCACCCTTGAGATCGCCCTGATGGCCGACGGCGTCGCGCCGAAGGACGTCTACAAGGTCCTGGGCACCGAAGAGGGCCTGGAGCGCGCCTTCAAGAAGCTGGACACCATCAAGAACGACATCGTCTGGTGGAAGGCCGGCGCCCAGCCGCCGCAGCTTCTGGCCTCGGGCGAGGTGGCGATGACCTCGGTCTACAACGGCCGCATCGACGCCGCCAACAAGGCCGAGAAGAAGAACTTCGGCATGGTGTGGAACGGCGCGCTCTACACGATCGACAGCTGGGTCATCCTGAAGGGCAGCCCGAACAAGGAAGCCGCCTACAAGTTCCTCGACTTCGTCGGCAAGGCGGAGAACCAGGCCAAGCTGTCCGAGAACATCGCCTACGGCACCTCCAACAAGGACGCTCCGTCCAAGCTGGCCCCGGCCGTCCTGAAGGACCTGCCGACCGCCCCGGACAACATGAAGAACGCGGTCGAGATCAGCGTTCCCTTCTGGCTGGAGAACATCGACCGCCTGACCGAGCGCTTCAACAAGTGGGCGGCGAAGTAAGCCGCTCCCGTACTTGAGTGGTTGCGACGGGCCCCCTCCCCGGCCCTCCCCCGCTGACGCAGGGGAGGGAGATTGGTCCCCTCCCCTGCGAAGCGGGGGAGGGTTAGGGAGGGGGCCCTCCTCGACCACCTACACACAATCTCT
This sequence comes from Azospirillum brasilense, assembly GCF_005222205.1. Lineage (NCBI taxonomy): Bacteria > Pseudomonadati > Pseudomonadota > Alphaproteobacteria > Rhodospirillales > Azospirillaceae > Azospirillum > Azospirillum brasilense. The sequence continues at coordinate 1,050,112 of NZ_CP032346.1, forward strand.
ACCGCATTTTTCGAAATAGGCCGCCCATGACAGCCGCGTTCGTCGCCGGCGCCGATGCGTCGTCCGAGGTGCCTCTCAAGCGCCGCCTGAAACGGGCGGAGCGGACGCGCCGGCTCAAGGCCCTGGCGCTGATCCTGCCGCTTCTCCTCTTCCTGCTCTTCACCTTTCTCGGTCCCATCGCCGGCATGCTCTGGCGGTCGGTCGACGACTGGGAGGTGCGACAGGTCCTGCCCCACACCGTCGCGGCCCTGGCCGACTGGGACGGCAAGGACGTTCCGGGCGAGCCGGCCTTCGCCGCGCTGGCCGGCGACATCCGCACGGCGCGCGACGCCGGCACCGTCGCCATCGCGTCCAAGCGGCTGAACTACGCGCTGAACGGTTTCCGCACCATCATGGCGGGCACCGCGCGCAATCTGAAGACCCTGCCGGAGCCGGGCACCGCCAAGGACACGCTGATCGGCATCAACCCGGCCTGGGGCGAGCGCGCCACCTGGGCGGCGATCAAGGGCGCCAGCGGGCCGCTCACCAGCTTCTACCTGCTGGGCGCGCTGGACCTGACGCGCAACGTGGACGGCGCGATCGTCGCCGCCCCCGAGGAGCAGGCGATCTACCGCGACGTCTTCGGGCGCACCTTCACCATCAGCTTCGGCGTCACGGCGCTGTGCCTGATCCTGGGCTTCCCGGTCGCCTACATGCTGGCGACGCTGCCCACGGGCCAGTCCAACCTGCTGATGATCTTCGTGCTGCTGCCCTTCTGGACCTCGCTTCTGGTGCGCACCTGCGCCTGGATCGTCGTGCTGCAGAGCGAGGGCATCGTCAACGACAGCCTGCGCTGGATCGGCCTGATCGACGAGCCGCTGCGGCTGATCTACAACCGCTTCGGCGTCTATGTGGCGATGACGCATGTGCTGCTGCCCTTCATGATCCTGCCGCTCTACAGCAGCATGCGCTCGATCTCTCCGGCCTACATGCGGGCCGCGGCGTCGCTCGGCGCCTCGCCGGTCACCGCCTTCCTGCGCATCTACCTGCCGCAGACCGTGCCCGGCATCGGGGCGGGCAGCCTGCTCGTCTTCATCCTGGCCATCGGCTACTACATCACGCCGGCCCTGGTGGGTGGTGCTGCCGACCAGATGATCAGCTACTTCATCGCCTTCTACACCACGGAAACCGTCAACTGGGGTCTGGCCTCGGCGCTGGGTGCCGTGCTTCTGCTCGCCACGCTGCTGCTGGCCGTCGTCTATGGAAAGCTGGTCCACGGCCAGCAGGTCACGGGAGGGATGAAGAATTGAGCGACAATCACGCCCCCCGCACGGCCAGCCAGCGCATCGCCTGGATCACCACGGTGGTCGTCGCCTCGCTGGTGCTGGTCTTCCTGATGGCGCCGATCCTGGCGATCATGCCGCTGTCCTTCAGTTCCGGCTCCTACCTGACCTACCCGCTGCCGGGCCTCTCCCTGCGCTGGTACGAGGACTTCCTGAACTCCCCGCGCTGGGTGTCGTCGCTGAAGAACAGCGTCATCATCGGGGTGGCCTCGACCATCCTGTCGATGGTTCTGGGCACTCTGGCCTCGCTCGGCCTCGCCCAGTGGAAGAGCAAGTTCAAGCCGCTGGTCCTGGCCATCGTGCTGTCGCCGGTGGTCGTGCCGGGCGTCATCACCGCGGTCGGCCTGTACTTCTTCTTCGCGCCGCTGGGGCTGACCGGCAGCTACGCCGGGCTGATCCTGGCGCACACCGCGCTGTCCACGCCCTTCGTGGTCATCACGGTCAGCGCGACGCTGCAGAGCTTCGACATGAACCTGGCGCGGGCCGCGGCCTCGCTCGGCGCCTCGCCCCTCTACGCCTTCCGCCGGGTGATCCTGCCGCTGATCCTGCCGGGTCTGGCCTCGGGCGCCCTGTTCGCCTTCGCCACCAGCTTCGACGAGGTGGTGGTGGTGCTGTTCATGGCGGGTCCGGAGCAGCGCACCCTGCCCCGCGAGATGTTCAGCGGCATCCGCGAGAACATCAGCCCGACCATCACGGCGGCAGCGGTCATCCTGACGACCATCTCGGTCATCCTGCTCGCCACGCTGGAGGCGCTGCGCCGCCGCAACGAGCGGCTGAAGGGCAACCTGCGCTGACACGAAAAAGCCGGGCGGCCCCGATGGGCGGCCCGGCCTTTCCTCAAATCCGGTGGAGTGATGTCACAGGTACGGCGGGGTGCAGGCGCTGATGATTTCGCATTCCTCGTCGCCGAGGTTGCGGAAGCGGTGCGGGATGCGGCTGTCGAACAGATAGGCGTCGCCGGGGCCGAGGATCTCCTTGCGGTCGCCGACCGTCAGTTCGATCCGGCCCTTGATGACGATGCCGCCCTCCTCCGATTCGTGCTGCAGCATGGTGCGGCCGCCGGTGTCGGCGCCGGGGGCGTATTTCTCGTGCAGGACCTGGAGGTTGCGGCCGCGCAGGTCGCCCACCTGCCGGAAGGAGATGGAGCCGACCCGGCTCTTCACCAGCCCGGTCAGTTCGACCAGATCGCCGCCCTTGAAGAAGATCTGCTCGCGCGGCGGCAGGTCGTCGGAGGAGAAGAACTCCGCCAGGGTCATCGGAATGCCCTGGAGCACCTTGCGCAGCGAGGAGACGGAGGGGCTGCACCGATTCTGCTCGATCAGCGAGATGGTCCCGTTGGTCACGCCCGCCCGTTGCGCCAACTGGCGCTGGGACAGTCCGTGTGCTTCGCGAACCTGCTTCAGGCGCGCGCCCACGTTGAAATCGACAGCGTCCACATCCATGGATCGGTTCCTCGCTCCTGACCGGAAGGCATACCGGATTCGCGTGTGTGCGTCATCAAAAACTCAACACCCGATTAGGGTTGTTTAATTTATTAAACATGGGTACGCTCCCTTCACATCGCAAATCGAGGCTGATTCCCATGCTGTCGCTGAACGACCAGAGCCTTCTTCGGACACAAGCCTATGTGAACGGCGCGTGGCGCGACGCCTTCTCCGGCAAGACCTTCGCGGTGACCAACCCGGCGACGGGCGAGGAGCTGGCCCGGGTCGCCGACGTCGGCGCGGAAGAGACGCGGCAGGCCATCAACGCCGCCGACGCCGCCCTGCCCGCCTGGCGCGCCAAGACCGCGAAGGAGCGCGCGGCCATCCTGCGCCGCTGGTTCGAGCTGATCATGGCGGCGCAGGAGGATCTGGCCGTCCTGATGACGCTGGAGCAGGGCAAGCCGCTGGCCGAGGCCCGTGGCGAGGTCGCCTACGGCGCCAGCTTCATCGAGTGGTTCGCCGAGGAAGGCAAGCGGGTCTACGGCGATGTGATCCCCAGCTTCGCCGGCAACAAGCGCATCGTCGTCCTGAAGGAGCCGATCGGCGTCGTCGCGGCGATCACCCCGTGGAACTTCCCCAACGCGATGATCACCCGCAAGGTCGGCCCGGCGCTGGCCGCCGGCTGCACCATCGTGGTCAAGCCGGCCGAGGACACCCCGCTGTCCGCCCTGGCGCTGGCCGAGCTGGCCGAGCGCGCGGGCGTCCCGGCCGGGGTGTTTAACATCGTCACCGGGTCCGACCCGGTCGCCATCGGCGGCGAGCTGACCGCCAGCCCGATCGTGCGCAAGCTGTCCTTCACCGGCTCGACCGAGGTCGGCAAGATCCTGATGCGCCAGTCCGCCGACACGGTGAAGAAGGTGTCGCTGGAGCTGGGCGGCAACGCGCCCTTCATCGTGTTCGACGACGCCGACCTGGACGAGGCGGTCAAGGGCGCGCTCGCGTCCAAGTACCGCAACTCCGGCCAGACCTGCGTCTGCGCCAACCGCCTGCTGGTCCAGGCCGGCGTCTACGACGCCTTCGCCGCCAAGCTGGCCGAGGCGGTGAAGCAGATCCGCGTCGGCAACGGCATGGAGGCCGGGGTCACCCAGGGTCCGATGATCAACGGCCAGGCCGTCGAGAAGGTCGAGGAGCTGATGGGCGACGCGCTGGCCAAGGGCGCCAAGGTCGCTCTCGGCGGCAAGCGCCACGGCCTGGGCGGCACCTTCTTCGAGCCGACCATCCTGACCGGCGTCACCACCGACATGCGCGTGGCCCGCGAGGAGATCTTCGGCCCGGTGGCCCCGCTGTTCAAGTTCGAGACGGAGGCCGACGCCATCCGCATGGCGAACGACACCGAGTTCGGTCTGGCCGCCTATTTCTACAGCCGGGACATCGGCCGGGTGTGGCGCGTGGCCGAGCAGCTCGAATACGGGATGGTCGGCATCAACGAAGGCATCCTGTCGACCGAGGTCGCGCCGTTCGGCGGCATCAAGCAGTCGGGCATCGGGCGGGAAGGCTCCAAGTACGGTGTGGAGGACTTCCTGGAGATCAAGTACCTGTGCGTCGGCCTGGGCGCCTGACGCCATCCTTTCCAATCGGGGGTTTGAGATGAGCAACCAGTCCTTCCAGGATCGTCGCAACGCCGCCGTTCCGCGCGGCCTCGCCAACGCCATGCCGGTCTATGTCGACCGCGCCGAGAACGCCGAGCTGTGGGACGTCGAGGGCAACCGCTTCATCGACTTCGCGGGCGGCATCGCGGTGCTGAACACCGGCCACCGCCATCCGAAGATCATCGAGGCGGTGAAGGCCCAGCTCGACCGCTTCACCCACACCTGCGCGATGGTCACGCCCTACGAGTCCTTCGTGACCCTGGCGGAGCGGCTGAACGCGCTGGTTCCGGGCTCCACGCCGAAGAAGACCGCCTTCTTCACCACCGGCGCGGAAGCCGTCGAGAACGCGGTGAAGATCGCCCGCGCCCACACGGGCCGTCCGGGCGTGATCGCCTTCTCCGGCGCCTTCCACGGCCGCACGCTGCTGGCGATGGCGCTGACCGGCAAGGTCGTGCCCTACAAGGTCGGCTTCGGCCCCTTCCCGGCCGAGGTCTACCACGCGCCCTTCCCCAACGCCTACCGCGGGGTCAGCGTCCAGGACAGCCTGAAGGCGCTGGAGTCCCTGTTCAAGTCGGACGTGGACGCCACCCGCGTCGCCGCGATCATCGTGGAGCCGGTGCAGGGTGAGGGCGGCTTCAACATCGCCCCGCCGGAGTTCCTGCAGGCCCTGCGCAAGATCTGCGACGACAACGGCATTCTGCTGATCATCGACGAGATCCAGACCGGCTTCGCCCGCACCGGCAAGATGTTCGCCATCGAGCATTCCGGCGTCGAGCCCGACCTGATGACCATGGCGAAGAGCCTGGCCGGCGGCTTCCCGCTGTCGGCGGTCACCGGCAAGGCGGAGATCATGGACGCCCCGATCCCCGGCGGCATCGGCGGCACCTACGCCGGCAGCCCGCTGGCGACCACCGCGGCGCTGGCCGTGCTGGACGTCATCGAGGAGGAGAAGCTGATCCAGCGCTCCAACGACCTGGGCGAGCGCATCGCCGGCCGCTTCCGCAGCATGGCCCAGCGCAACACGCTGTCGGTGATCGGCGACGTGCGCAACCTGGGCGGCATGATCGCCATGGAGCTGGTGAAGGACCGCGGCACCAAGGAGCCGGCGCCGGAGCTGACCAAGGCGCTGGTCGCCAAGGCGGCGGAAAAGGGCCTCGTCCTGCTGTCCTGCGGCACCTACGGCAACGTGATCCGCATCCTGGTTCCGCTGACCGCGTCGGACGCGCTGGTGGACGAGGGCCTGGACATCATCGAGCGCTCCCTGGAGGAGCTGGTCTCGGCCTGACGCTGCGACCTGATTTTTCAGCGAAGTCCCCTGACTGCACGCCCTCCTTCCCACAAGGGAAGGAGGGTTTCTTTTTGTGCGCCCGCCCGCCCACGCTTTAGGATGAGGGCGCGGAGCGGAGGGACGGACGCATGGCCGGCGGGATCGACATCGTCATCATCAAGAAGAACGGTCTGGGCGACGCCGGGGCCAGCGTCTTTTCAGAGGTCGCGGAAACCCTGCGTTTCGCGCTGCGCCGCCTGGGCATCGACGCGGAAATCGTGTGGAACCGCGTCGGCCGCCGGCGCCGCGCCATCGTCCTGGGCGGGCACGACCTGACGCCGGAGGAGGGCGACCGGCTGCCCAGCGGCACCATCCTCTACAATCTTGAGCAGATCGCCACGCTCCACCCGCGCAACGCCCATTACCTGGACCTGCTGCGCCGCTGCCGGGTGTGGGACTACAGCCCGCGCAACATCGCCGATCTGGCCCGCCAGGGCATCCGGGCGCGTCTCGTCCCCATCGGGCATGTGGACGAAATGACCCGCATCCCGAACAACCCCGCCCCCGGCATCGACGTGCTGTTCTACGGCGCGGTGAATCCGCGCCGCCGTGCCATCCTCGACGCGCTGGGCGAGCGCGGCCTGACCGTGGTCAGCCTCCAGCATTATTACGGAGAGCTGCGCGACCGCTTCGTCGCCGACGCCAAGCTGGTGTTGAACCTGCATTACCACGAGGCGGGCATCTTCGAGATCGTCCGCGTCTCGCATCTGCTGTCGAACCGCAAGGCGGTGCTGGCCGAGCGCCACCCCGGCACCGAGATCGACCCCGACCTGCTGGACGCCATGGCCTTCGCCCCCTACGACGGGCTGGTCGAGGCCGCCTGCGCGCTGGTCGCCGACGGTGCGCGGCGGGAGGCGCTGGCCGAGGCGGGATACCGGCGCATGAGGGACCGGGACGCGGCGGCGCTGATGCGCGGCGCCGCCGCGGACCTCGGGCTTTCACACGGCGAGGCCGGCGCGCTCACTGGCTCCTGAAGCGCCCGCTCACAGCTCGACGACCGGCGCGAAGCCGCCGAAGATCATCCGCTTGCCGTCGAAGGGCATCGGGTTTTTCTCCGGGCTGAACCGCTCGTCGGTCTTCATCAGCTCCTCGATCCGCCCCATGCCGGCGTCCCGCGTCGCCTTGTCCGGCCATTCGATCCAGGAGAAGGCGACCGTCTCGTCGTCCGTCGCCTGCACGGCCCGGCGGAAATCGGTGAGCTTGCCGTTGGGCACGTCGTCGCCCCAGCATTCGATGATGCGCGTCGCGCCAAGCTCCTTGAACAGAACGTCGACCTTGTTCGCGTGGTCGATGAAGGCCTGCTTGTTGGCCGTCGGAACCGCGATGACGAACCCGTCGATGTACGCCATGTCTTTCCTCCCTTGTTTGTTTGAACCTTTGCCCCCGTCCGTCAGGACGCCGCGGCGTCCGGGCACTTCGCGCCGGTGTGGTTCAACATCCAGGGCGTGCCGAAGCGGTCGGTAAACATGGCGAAGCGCTCGGCCCAGAAGGTCTCGCCCGGCGGCATCTCCACGGCGCGGGCGTCCTTCGCCAGCACGGCGAAGATGCGGTCGAACTCGGCGAGCGACGGCGGGGCGATCTGCACCCGGAATCCCTGCGGCGTGCTGTACATGCTGTCCGGCGAGTCGGACGCCATCACCGTGGTCGCCCCCAGCTTCACCATCATGTTCATCACGAGGTGATCGCCGCCGGGCATCCGGCTGTCGGCATCCGGGGCGTCGCCGTTGCGAAACACATAGACGACCTCGCCGCCGAGGGTCTCGGCGTAGTGGGTCATCGCCTCCAGGCAGGTCCCGTTGAAGAACAGGTAGATCGTCGGTTCCATGGTGTCGTTTCCTCCCGGTCAGACTGTTTTTGGGTCAGAGCGCCTTGGGTCAAAGCGTCTTGGCGAGGGCTTCGAGCTGGTCGGTCGCTTTGCCCCAGCCCTCGTGGAAGCCCATCTTTTCGTGCTCGTCGCGCGCCTCGGCGCTCCAGTGCATGGCGCGCGCGGTGTAGAGGGTCCGGCCGGCGCCCGCGTCCTCGAACCGCACGTCGGCGGTCATGAAGGCCCGGCCCGACGGCCGCCAGCCGGGGCGGAAGGCGTCGGTGAAGACCAGACGCCGCCCCTCCTCCACGTCGAGGAAGACGCCGGGCTCGCCGAAGGATTCGCCGTTCGGACCGTTCATCAGCGTGAAGAACTCGCCGCCCGGCCGCAGGTCCATCCGTGCCTCGGACACGAACCAGGGCTTGGGGCAGAACCACTGTTTCAGCAGCTCGGGTTCGGTCCAGCAGCGCCACAGCGCGCCGCGCGGCGCGTCGAGGCTGCGGGTCAGAACGAGGTCGCGCTCACCTTCCGTCATGGGGATTCCCTTTCGAGCGGGGCTGTGAAAAGAGCAGCGTGAGGTAGCGTTTCAGGTGATCGACGCTGTCCAGCGCGTCCTCGCGCCCGCCCGTCGCCTTGGCGAGGATGAAGGCGCCCTGGAGCACGGCCTGGGTGTGCCGCGCGAGGCTCGCCGGGGTCCAGTCGGCTTCGATGCCGCGCGCCGCCATGGCCGCCGCGATGTCCGGTTCGAGCGTCGCCGCGTGGCCGAAGATGCTGGCGGCGCAGGCGTCGCGGATCGCCGGGTGCGACCCGTAGACCTCCTGCGTCATGGTCCCGACGAGGCAGGTGAACTCGGCGGGATCGCCGTCGATGATCGCCTTGCGGAAGTCGACATAGCCGAACAGCCGGTCGAGCGGGTCTTTGAGCCGATGGTAAGGCGCGTTCGCGAAGAAGGCCGAGGTGGTTTCCGCCCAATAGGCGGCGGCGGCGACGCCGAGCGCTTCCTTGGTCTCGAAATGGTGGAAGAACGCGCCCTTGGTGACCCCCGCCGCCTTGCAGAGATCATCGACCGAGGTCGCCGCGAAGCCCTTGGCCCGGATGACGTCCCGCGCCGCTTCGAGGAGCCGGGTGCGGGCATCGCCGCGTTCAGGGTGATGTTTGGCAGGTCTCGGCATAGGCCGAAACATACCGTACGGTTGGTATGCTTGTCAAACACGTTCGGGCGTTCGGATGAACTCAAAGAAACTGGCGAGGATTCCCTTCACCAGTTTCTTCGACCACAAATGCATACCAAGCTTACGGCAGACCGAGGAAGCCCCAGAGGGAAGTGGTGTAGCTGCCCACCTGAATATACTCGACTTCTCCAGCGCCATGCCCGCCGCCGCTAAAGTAATCCTGAATCACCACGCCATCGCCGATACCGTTAACCGCGTCCGCATCGGTGTATATAACCAAGTTGTTGGCATTGCTCGAATCCAGAGCGAAACGGAGATCGTAGATGGATGAAACATCGTTGATTACGATCTTGTCACTTGACCCACTGCTGTCAGCGATCCAAGAGAGTCCGGTATCGTTGTAATAGTGAATATATGTATCATTTCCGTCGCCACCGAGGAGAACATCACGAAATCCCGAGGCGCCACCGTTGAGCGTGTCGTTGCCGGCCTCCCCTTCAAGCCAATCCTCGCCACTGCCCCCGATGAGATTGTCATCGCCGGTCCAGCCAAGCAGTGTATCGTTGCCGGTGCCACCATTGAGCGTATCGTTACCGGGATTGCCGTCTATCTTGTCATTTCCGGCACCACCGTCAATGTAATCGCCAAGATTACCGCCAATAATATAGTTATCAAGATTATTTCCGTACACAGACCACGACTCACTGACGTTGGTTGCGCTCCAGTTGTACTGCGTAGAAGGAAGAACATAAACACCCATAACAGCCCCCATCATCATAGTTATAGACGAATAATACAGCAACGCACCTATCCCACAAAAATTATAAACCGGCAACATATTTTTATTAATACGCTTGCATTACTTAGAATTCAAATCATTAGACTACTATAGTAGTCGATCATTTTAAGTTTTTATTAACAGCGCAATGAGAGCATACAAGGCAGACGACGCGATCATTCGAAATCTAATACTTAGATATCGAAGAGACGCCCCCCGAAACGCCATTTGGCAATTTCGCAGACGAAGGAGATCGATATGATTGTCTCCGATTTATCGGGAGCCACCAGCGCAGCAAAGACAATCCCGGCCACGCCCCCGCCCGGCGCTGCATCGACGAAAAGCGATGGCGCTCAGGCCTCCAGCCGCGCCGGCTCTCAACAGGACTCGGTTGTCCTCAGCCCTCTCGCCTCGGAATTGAAGGGAGACTCCCTTGAGGTCTTCTCACAGCTTTCAACCGAGGATCGCAGCAAACTCGGAAACTTGGTTTCCTCCGGAGCGATGAGCGCGCGGGACCTGGGACTTGCTCTGTCCAGTCATTTGAAGCAGCAACGCGCCAACACATTCTGGGGCAAGGCATCCGATGCCGTTGAGTCCCTTTCGGGCCGTGCATCCGGGACGCCCGGCCCACTCGACATTTCGGCAGAACAGATGAGTCAGACCTCCGCGCGGCGCAACGCGATCAAAAACAGTGGCATGACCGGCGCTCAGGAAATCGCCGCGATGCAGCAAATGCAAAGCGAAATCTTCGGCAAGAATGCCGAGGGCTCTGCGGACTTCGAAGCTGCCAAAAGATCGTTTGGAAATGTCAGCACGCCGTATTTTATGAGCGCTGGCGATGAACGCTACGTGCAGAGTGACGAAGAGCGCCAAGCCGGACAGCGCTTGAACGAACTTGGCTTCAAATCGGAAAAATTCGAATCCGCCATCAAGATGTTGGCCGAAGCGGACGTAAACAATCACGCGAAGGAAAACGAAAAGATCCTCGATAAAATCAAATCCGGATCGGCGTGGTGACACGGATCGGGAGAGCGAGCATGGTCAAGGTTGCCACCTCATGCCGGCAGTCCCGCAAGGCGCTGCCGGCGTAGTCATCTCAATCAGCGCCAATGCTTTGATCTGCCGGATGTCACGGTTGGACAATGACGAGGCCATCATCGTGCAACTGAATTATGCACTCAACAACGGCCCCGTCCGCCGCAGCGTCGTCCCCGCCACCTTGGCGATCCGCTTGCCCGCCAGGGTGAAGCGGGTCGCGCTGTGGGCGTAGAGCACGCCCGCCGACCCGCTGCGCACCGGGGTCACCTCTCCGGTCAGCGGGTCGAGAATGTCGGCGACCACGGCGCCGGCCTCCACGCGGTCGCCCGCCTTGTGATGGAAGACCACCACGCCGCCCACCGGGGCGGTCAGCGGTTCGGAGGATTCCAGCGGGGTCGGGGCGCACAGCGGCTCCGGCAGGGCCGGAGGCTCGCCGGACAGGATGCCGACATGGGTGAGGAAGCCGGCGATGGCCTGGGCGTCCGCTTCGCCCTGGGCGTGCTCCACGTCGGCCTGCCCGCGCAGCTCCACGGTCACGGAATGGCAGCCGAAGGGGATCGGGCGGTCGGGCCAGCGCTTGGCAAGCTCGTTCCAGGGGCGGCTGACCGCCTCGTCGAAGGGGTCGCCGCCGGATTCCTCGGCCAGGAAGACCGCCCGCGCGCCCAGCAGCCGCTGCAACGGGGCGAAGACCTCCGCCGAGGGCGTCAGGGTGTAGAGGTGCATCACCGCTTCCAGGTCGCAATGCAGGTCCAGCACCCAGTCGGCCTGGAGCGCCAGGGCCAGAAGACGGTGCTTCATGTGCTCCGTCTCGGTGCGCGGGGTGCGCTCGACCAGCGCGTCGGCCAGGGCGGCGCGGATGGCGGCCTTGTTGGCCTCGCCGTCGTTGGTCAGCCGATCGGCCACGCGCTCGGCCACCGCCTCGGTCAGGTGGGGGTAGTCGCGGTTGAAGTTCTTGCCGTCGTCCTGGTCGAAGCGGCCCAGGTGATGGTCCATCAGCGACTGGCCCAGACCCACCGGGTTGGCGACCGGGACGAGGATCACCTCGCCGGCGATCCGCCCCTCGGCCTCCAGCGCGATCAGGATGCGGCGCAGCTTGTCGGCCACCAGCATCGCCGGGATCTCGTCGGCGTGCAGCGACGCTTGGATGTAGGCGCAGGGCCGCGCGCCCGCCGTGCCGAAGCGCTGGACGGTCAGGGTCCGCCGGGTGCCGGGGGTGGCGGACGGGAGGTCGATGATGGCGCTGTGCATGGCGGATCGCTGCTGGATGGATGGGAAGCCCGCCCCACCGTGGCGAAGGCCGGGGCGGGCCGCAAGCGCCTTTTGCGCTGGGCGGTTCGTTGAAATCCCCTCTCCCCCCTGCTCACGCGCAAACACAGTTTGCGCTGACGCGACAGGCGGACCTTTGGTCCGCCGAAAGCGGGGAGAGGGTCAGGGTGAGGGGGTTGCGCGTCTGCCGGACGTACCGCCATGCACACCCCCCTCACCGGCCCTCCGGGCCACCCTCTCCCCAGGGGGGAGAGGGTTAAAAAGGGCGAATGCGATGACTCAGGCCCTTTACGGAACGGCGGTTCCCGTCAGAACCGCGTCGAACTGCTCCAGCGCCCAATCGACCTGCTCGCGGGTGATGACCAGCGGCGGGGCGATGCGGATGGTGTGGTCGTGGGTGTCCTTCGCCAGGACCCCGCGCGCGCGCAGCGCTTCGCAATAGCGGCGCGCCCCGCCCGCCTCCGGGTGCAGCTCCACCGCCAGCATCAGGCCGCGCCCGCGCACATCGCGGATCACGTTGCTGCGGATGGCGCCGAGCTGCTCCAGGAAATAGGCGCCCTGGGCGGCGGCGTTGTCGATCATGCCCTCCTCCACCAGCACCCGCATGGCGGCGCGGGCGACGGCGCAGGCCAGCGGGTTGCCGCCGAAGGTGCTGCCGTGCTGGCCGGGCTTCAGCACGCCCAGCACCTCGGAGTTCGACAGCACCGCCGACACCGGGTAGAAACCGCCGGACAGCGCCTTGCCGATCAGGGTGACGTCGGCCTCCACCCCCTCATGCTCCTCGGCCAGCAGCTTGCCGGTGCGGCCCAGCCCGGTCTGGATCTCGTCCAGGATCATCACGACGTTGCGCTCCGTGCACAGGTCGCGCACCCGGCGCAGATAGCCGGCGGGCGGGATCACCACCCCGGCCTCGCCCTGGATCGGCTCCAGCAGGACGGCCACCGTGTTGGGGGTCATCGCCGCCTCCAGCGCCGCCGCGTCGCCGAAGGGCACGGTGCGGAAGCCCGGCGTGAAGGGGCCGAAGCCGCCGCGGGCGTCGGGGTCGGTGCTGAAGCTGACGATGGAGATGGTGCGGCCGTGAAAATTGTCCGAGCAGACGATGATCTCCGCCTGGTTCTCCGGCACGCCGCGCACCTCGTAGCCCCACTTGCGCACCGTCTTGATCGCCGATTCCACCGCCTCCGCCCCGCTGTTCATCGGCAGGATCTTGTGCGAGCCGGTCAGCGCCGCCAGCTCCTCGTAGAACAGCGCGAGCTGGTCGTTGCGGAAGGCGCGGGAGGTCAGGGTCAGCTTCGACGCCTGTTGCACCATCGCCTCCAGAATCTTCGGGTGGCAATGGCCCTGGTTGACGGCGGAGTAGGCCGACAGGCAGTCGAGATAGCGGTTGCCCTCGGTGTCCCAGACATACACGCCCTCGCCGCGCGCCAGCACGACGTCCAGCGGCTTGTAATTGTGGGCGCCCAGGCGGTGTTCGGTCCCGATCAGGTCGGCGGCGTGCTGAAGCATGGCGTTCTCTCCGGGGGTTGTTTCTTGGCCGAGTGTCAGACGGCTTGGCCGCCGATCTGCGACTGGGTGACGGCGGGGTCGATGATGCGACGCCCGAACAGGCTCGCCACCAGATCGACCAGCAGGAGCGCGCTCTTGCCCCGCTCGTCGAGGAAGGGGTTCAGTTCCACCACGTCCAGCGAGCCGACGACGCCCGCGTCGTGCAGCATCTCCATGATCAGGTGCGCCTCGCGGTAGGTCGCGCCGCCCAGCACCGCCGTGCCCACCGCCGGCGCGATGGCGGGGTCGAGGAAGTCCACGTCCAGGCTGACGTGCAGATGGCCGCCGGCCTGCCGCACCCGCTCGATGATGCGGCGCATGTGGACGCCGACGCCATGCTCGTCGATCAGCCGCATGTCCACCACGTCCACCCCGCGGGCGCGCAGCAGGCGCCGCTCGCCGGGATCGAGGGAGCGGATGCCGAACAGATGGACGTGCGCCGGGTTCACGGTGGCCCGCTGCTCCGGCGGGAAGACGTCGTCGAAGCCGTCCTCCCCGCACAGCAGGGCCACCGGCATCCCGTGCATGTTGCCGGATGGCGAGGTGTGGGGGGTGTTGAAGTCGCCGTGGGCGTCCAGCCACAGAACGAACAGCGGCATGCCGGCCTCCCGGCAATGGCGGGCTACCCCGGTGACCGAACCCATGGACAGGCTGTGGTCGCCGCCCAGGAACACCGGCACGCCGCCGCCCTGCATCATGGAATAGGAGCGGTCGGCCAGCGCCCGCGACCAGGCGGTGATCTCCGCCAGACGGGCCGTCGCGGCGTCGCCCTCGCTCCAGGGGGCGGGGGTCAAGTCACCAAGGTCGCGGACCTCGTGCCCCAGCTCGCGCAGGGCGCGGACCAGACCCGCCGTGCGCAACGCTGCCGGCCCCATCAGGGCGCCCGGATGGCCGGCCCCCGCCTCGATGGGAACGCCGATGATCTCCACGAAGCGCTGATCGTCCCGATCCCCCGACGCCATGCCGTCCCTCTCTGTGTGCGATCGTGCCTCCCATGACTATCGGGGGCGGAGCAGGCGGCAGAAAGACGGAAAAGTGCCAACGAACGGCGGCGTTTTTGACAGTTTGGCAAGCTAGGCTTATCATTCTGGCATGGACGACCTGGACCACCGCCTGCTGGGCCTGCTGCGCGCCGACGCGCGCCAGCCCGTCGCCGGCCTCGCCGCCGCGCTGAAGGTGTCGCGCGCGACCGTGCGTGCGCGCATCGACCGTCTGGTCGAGAGCGGGGTCATCGCCGGCTTCACGGTGCTGCTGCGCAAGGATCTGCGGCCCGCCATGGTCCGGGCCATCACGATGATCGAGGTGGAGGGCCGCGCCGCCGAGACGGTCATCGCCCGCCTGCACGGCTTTCCGGAGGTGCGGACGGTCTACACCACCAACGGGCGCTGGGACGTCGTCGCTGAAATCGAAACGGAGTCGCTGGAGGCCTTCGACGACACGCTGCGCCGCGTCCGGCAGATCGCCGGCATCGCCTCCACCGAAACCAGCATCCTGCTCTCCGCCCGCAAGGCGGTGCTGTAGGCGTTGGAGCCGCGTCGCTCCGTTGGCAGACAAGATTTGACACGGATTTCACGGATTGAACCGGATTTCACGGAGTCCTTCGGCTCGGTGCAATTTGCGGAGCGTGGCCTCGGATTGAAAAAATCCGCGTAATCCGTGTCTGAATCCGTGAAATCCGTGTCGAATCTTGCTTGTCCTGGGCGTCGCGCACAGACGATGAACTTGGTCAGCCCCCCAGGCCGGCCAGGACGCCGCCCAGAAGCGGCTGGCCGAACAGCGCGCCCAGCGCGAATCCGACGATCAGCCCGACCGCCGCGGCGACCAGTGCCCGGCCGCCACCACCCTTGGACGCCTCAGCCCCAGCGCTGCGTCCGTTGCCGCCGCCCGTGGAATCATCGCCCTCGTCCGGCGCCGCCGCGCGCCGTGCGGTGTAGGAGGAGTCGGTGTCGGCGTGCCACGCGCGGATGCGGTCCTGCGCCGGCTTCAACTGCTCGTCGGTCGGGGAGGAGCCGCGGCCATGGACGATCTCCCACCCCAGCGCCAGGAAGCGGGTCGTCGTCCGCCCCTCCGGGCTGAAGATCGCGGCGGGCATCCGGCGGTAGGTCGCCTTCACCACGTCCACGTCGTAGGGGATCGCCGTGCGGAACATCAGTTCCGGGAATTCGGAGCGCAGCAGGGTCAGCGATTCGCGCCCGACCTCGTCGTTGGTGATCGACAGCATCAGGATGCCGGCCACCGACAGGTTGGGGTTCATGCCCTTCTGGATGTGCTCGACCACCGACAGGGTGCGCTTCAGCCCGTCCAGCGCGTAGCGTCCCGGAAAGACCGGAAGCACCAACCGGTCCGATGCGGCCAGCGCGCCCGCCGCCAGATGGCCGAGCGCCGGCGGGCAGTCGATCACCACATAGTCCGGCGGGTTGCGCGAGAAGTGCAGCGCCTTGCGCAGGCCGCGCTGCGACCCGCCGCGGGCGTCCAGCGCGTGCTCCAGCGAATAGAGCTTCCGCGCCCCGACGATCATCGACAGCCCGTCGAAGCTGGTCGGGGTGATGGCGTCCTCGACGAAGGTGTCCTGGCTCAGCAGGTCGTTGATGCCGACGCGCGCCTTCTCCCGCAGCAGGAAGTTGCTGGTGGCGCTGCTCTGCGGGTCGAAGTCGATCAGGACGACGCTCTTGCCCAGCGCTGCCAGCGCCAGGGCGAGGTTGACGGAGGTGGTCGTCTTGCCGACGCCGCCCTTCTGATTGTACACCGCCAGGATGGTCGGCTGCCGCGTCTCCGGCGCGTCGAAGACGTCTTCGTGGCTGGTCATGTCCATTCCGCTTCGTCGTTTCGCGGGTGTTCGTCCTGCGGGCCAAGAGCCGCCGAAAGCGGCGCACTATACGCGTTGGAACGCGCCGGTGTCTTCCCGCAGATGCGCCGGTGTCGCGAAAGGTAACAGCTTCAGCGTGCCTTGAAGGCCGCCAGCTGGCCGGGCAGCGGCGCCATGGTCAGGCTGACGCGCACGATTTCCCACCGTCCCTCGGCACCGGGAGGAGCGCCGTCGCAGGGGCGGCGGTCGAGGATATCGAAGGTCAGGCTGGACAGCCCGTCCTCCTCCGGGATCGTGCCACCGGCCCAATTGGCCTGGAACACCCGCTTGTTGACCCGCGAGATGGGCGAGGCCGAGGCGTCGGGGTTGAAGCCCTCGTTGTCGTGGTCCAGCGGCTCGAAGCGGCCGGGCCGCCGCGCGGTCGGAATGCGGCGGGAGCGGATGCGCAGCGACAGGTCGAAATCCTCGTAGCCCCAGCCCCAATAGGCGTTGGAATAGCCGTCGATCCGCCGGAACACATCGTTGGGCATCAGCAGGACGCCGCCCATCGTGCTCTCCAGGTCGGTGCTCACCGTCTGGTCCGAGCGGCCCGGCGCCACCGGCCGCTGCTCCGCCCCGAAGGACAGGATGGGGGTCGGCCGGTCGACCCAGGAGTAATCGGCGTCGAGGGGCAGATAGTCGATGTCGTGCAGGCAGGTGTAGCCGCTCTCCGCCTCGCCCAGCAGGAAGCCGACATTCTTGATGGCGCCCCGGTTGAAGGGCAGCCCGGCCTCCTGCTCCACGATGGTGACGCGGTAGTCGATCGGTTCGGGGAGCGTTGCGAAGTAAGCGCCGACCCGCGGAACGAACTCCCGCAGATGCGCCGCGCGGTCGCGGTAGGGCACGACGATGTGAAGCCGCCGGTCCGTGGTCGTCATCGCGCGTCTCCCGCCGCTGTGAATCGTTTCCAGATCGCCCGATAGGCGTCCTCCAGATCGCGGGCGAACCGGTCGCCGTCGAACAGCGGGCTGGCCGTCCGCGCCGCCGCCAACCGCGCCTTCAGCCCGGCCAGCCGCTGCGGATCGCGGGCGAGATCCAGGGCCAGCGCTTCGTAGGCCGCCGGCGAGTCGGTGATCAGGTCCGGCAGCCCCACCGTGTCGAGCAGGCTGGCCGCCACCCGCCCGGCGAAGGTCCCGCCGCGGCAGGTCACCACCGGAAGCCCGGTCCACAGCGCGTCGCTGGCCGTGGTGTGGGCGTTGTAGGGCAGCGTGTCGAGGAACAGGTCGGCCAGCCGGTGGCGCGCCAGATGCTCCGCCAGGGGGCGCGGGGGCGCGAAGACGAGGCGCTCCGGCGCCACCCCGCGGGCCGCCGCCTCGCGCCGCAGGTTGCCGGCGACCAGCGGGTTGCCGGCGTAGAGCCACAGCACGCTCCCCGGCACGGCGCGCAGCAACCGCGCCCAGACGTCGAACACAGCGGGCGTCAGCTTGTAGGGGCTGTTGAAGCAGCAGAAGACGAAGCCGTCCTCCGGCAGCCCGCACTCGGCGCGCGACGGGGTGCGCTCGGCGATGGCGCGGTGGCGGTCGTTGGGCTGGTAGCAGTGGGGGAGCCGCACCACCGCCTCGCTGTAGAACGCCTCCTCGCCCGGCGGGATGGTCGCCGCGTCGGCCAGGATCACGTCGATGAAGTCCGCCCCCATGGTGCCGGGATAGCCCAGCCA
This sequence comes from Azospirillum brasilense, assembly GCF_005222205.1. Lineage (NCBI taxonomy): Bacteria > Pseudomonadati > Pseudomonadota > Alphaproteobacteria > Rhodospirillales > Azospirillaceae > Azospirillum > Azospirillum brasilense. The sequence continues at coordinate 1,067,939 of NZ_CP032346.1, forward strand.
GTTCACCTGCACCGGGGCGGGCCGCGCCGCCAGGATCGCCGTGCGGGCGAAGGCCGTGTAGCCCTTCAGGTCGACCAGGATGTCGATGCCATCGGCGGCGATGGCTTGCGCGGCGTCGCGGTCGGAACGGTAGCGCAGGTCCACGAAACGCTCGACCGCCGCGGTCAGTCGCCGGCGCATCGGGCTGCCGTCGTCGATGCCGGTGGAATAGGCGGTGACGGCGAAGCGCGTCCGGTCGTGCCGCTCCAGAAGTTCCGCCATCAGATAGGCCGTGGCGTGCTCGTGGAAGTCGGCGGAGAGGTAGCCGACGCGCAGGCGCCCATCACCCGAAACCGTGGGCCGCGCCACGGCCGGCACGCCATGCGCCTTCTGCCGCGCCCAGCGCTCCGCCGCCGCCCGCTGGTCCGCCAGGGTCGTGTCCACCGCCAGCAGGCCGAAGGGCGGCACGCCCAGCGCTCCGGCGCGCAGCCGCCCGATCAGGTCGCTTTCCAGCGCCGGCAGGTCGCGCCAGTCGCAGGCGTGCCGCTGCTGCTGCACCAGTTGCGCCAGCGCCGGGTTGTAGGCGGGGGAGAGCTGGCGGACGCGGCGGAGGGCCTCAATGGACAGCGCGATCCGGTCCGCCAGCGTCGCGGCGGCGGCCAGATCCTCCCAGCCCGCCGGATCGTCGGGATCGAGAGCCACCGCCCGGCGCAGCGCGTCAAGCGCAGCGTCCGGCCGCAAGGCGCCGGTCAGCGTCTGCCCGAGAATCCGCCACGCCGCGCCATGCTCCGGATGCCGCCCGATCGCGCCGCGCAGCAGCGTCAGGGCGCCGGACAGGTCATGCAAGGCAAGCCGTTCCATCGCCAGATCGACGGCCGCCGCAGGGGAGTCGGGCCGAAGCCTGAGGACTTCGCCGTACTCCGCCACCGCCTCCTCCCGCCGGCCGGCTGCGGCCAGCGCGTTGGCGAGGTTGTGGCGCAGGGCGGCATCGTCGGGCACCAGCCGCACCGCCACCGCACTCGCCCACACCGCCTCGTCCCAACGGCCGGCCGCGTGGGCGGCGTTGCCCAGCAGCATCCAGCCGTGCCGGTCCGCCGGGTTCAGCGCCGCCATCCGGCGGCCGATCCGCCCCGCCTCGTCCCGGCGCCCGGCGGCCAGGGCGAGAACGCCGAGATTGTTGAGCGACACCGCGTGTTCCGGGTTGCGCGACAGCGCCTCCCGATAGGCGGTTTCGGCCTCGCCGGTCCGGCCCAGAGCGTCCAGCGCGACCGCCAGATTCTTCCAGGTGCCGGCGTCCTCCGGCCGGTCGCGCAGGGCCTCGCGGTAGGCCGCCTCCGCCGCTTCGGGGCGGCCCTGATCCTGAAGCGCCACGCCGAGATTGTTCCACACCTCGCCCAGGCCGGGGCAGGCCGCCAGGACGGCGCGGTAATGCGGCTCGGCCTCCGCCGGACGTCCCTGGGCGTGGAGGGACAGCGCCACCCCGTAATGGGCGTCGGGGGAGTCGGGCGCCAGCTTCAGCGCCGCGCCGTAGACCGACCCCGCCGGCCCCCATTGCGACAGACCCGCCAGCAGCCCGCCGAAATCCAGATAGATGTCCACGTCCTTGCGCAGCGCCAGCGCCTGCTGGAACAACGCCACGGCCTCGCGGACGCGGCCTTCGCGCTGGGCGGCGACAGCCTGCCGGTGCAGCGCGGCGGCCCGTTCGGCGGTGTCGGGACGGTCCATGCGCCCTCCTCAGTCCCGCTGCCGGGTGTGCAGCAGGATGCGCGGGATCTCCGGCGGGCGGCGGTCGTCGCCCCATTGCGAGATGTCGGGGATCGTGCTCACCCCGCGGCGGCGGGCCAGCAGGCTGAGGACGCTCTGGTCGTGCCGGTGGTCGCGGAACTCCGGGTAGTTGGGCTTGCCGCACTCGTTCGGCGCGTCGGTGAGGATGCGCTCGTCCTGGGCGAAGCGCAGCCATTCGGAGACGAAGGCGATGGTTTCCGGCGTCCGTTCGCAGACGATGAAACTCGCCAGGATCTGGGTGGCGTCGGTGTATTCGGGCCGGTCCAGCCGCATGAAATGGAAGCAGTCGCGCTTGGTCCAGCCGCGGTTCTTGAACTCGTCCTGCAGCGTGAACAGCAGGATGGGCAGTTCGCGCCGTTCCCGGCACAGGTCGATCACCGGGTCGGCGCGGTGCACGAAATGGGCGCCGCTGTCGCAGTAGAACAGCACGTCGCCGTCCTTGAGATGGTCGCGCAGCAGGGTCCAGATGGCCCAGGGCTTCCACAGCCAATAGCCCGCGCCGCGCGGCTGGTCGAGGATGAAGCGGTTGCGCTCGACGAAGGCCGGGTCGATGTGGCTTCGGCCCAGCATGGCCACGGAGTCGAAGCCGCCGACCTCCAGCCCGCTCCGCGCGTTGCGCTTCTGCGCCGCCAGAAAGGCCCCGTCCGCGTAACTCAGCAGCACCCGCGCCATCGTTCTCCCTCCCCTCCGGCCCCTACAGCCGGCTCTCGATCCAGTCGGCGAGGCGATAGGCGTCGAAATGGAACTCCTCCGTCCCCAGGAAGGGCGCCACGGCGCGGTGGGCGCAATAGGCGTCGTAATCGTCATCCACCGCCAGGATGTGGTCCACCGCCTCCTCGTCCGTGGCGAAGCGCGACACGTCGATGAAGCTGCCCGTCGCCACCTCGCGCTCCAGGTCGGGATCGCCCCAATAGAGCGGCACCGCCCCGGCCTGGAAGACGTCGAGGATCTTCTCCGTCAGATAGCCGGGATGGCTGGCGTTCTCGAAGGCGAAGGCGAAGCGGTAGCGTTCGAAGACGCGGATCTTGGCCAGCCAGCCCATCTTGACGACGCTGCCGGTGTTGTTCAGGTGCCAGCCCACCGAATCGACGCGCCGCCGCCCGTCCAGCGCCGGAAAGAAGCGGTTGCGGCGCTCCCCGTTCGGATTCTTGTAAAGGAAGGCGCAGAAGCCGCGCTCCGCGAAGGCCGCCCGCGTCGGCGGGGCCGGCGGCAGCACCGGCGAGCAGAAATGCGGCACCGCCCCCTCCCGCATGTGCTCGTAGGCGTGCATGACATAGAGCGGCAGGCGGTAATGGCGCGGGTCGTCGACGCGGTCGAAGGACACCGCCATGTCGAAGCCGTCCAGCGGTGGACGGACGTTTTCCCCGGTGAAGAACAGGGTGCGGCGGCTGCGCGCCGCGCGGTGGCGCCCGCCGAAGACCGACACGATGGCGAGGTCGCTGTCGTCCTCGACCACCGACAGGTCGAAGCGGCTGGACAGGATCTCGATGAAGAAGTTCGTGCCCTTGTCGAACTCCGGCCAGAAGTCGTGGAAGGCCAGCTTCAGCCGGGGCCGGCCGCCGCGCCGTCCGCGGTACGGGCCATGCAGCAGGAAGCGGTCGAGCCGCTCCGGGTCGCCGCCGGGCTTCGCCAGGAATTCCTCAAGAAACACGCTTGTCCGCTGATCGAGCATCCCGCCATCCGTGCCGGATCGTTGCGGGACGCACGATACGGTCGCCGCGGCGGGAACGCCACCCCTTCCGCGCGCTCGCCGGGTCGGGTGACGCGGTGCGGACAACAAAAAACGCCCCGCGGATGACGGAGCGTTCGCAACACCACAGCCCCACGAAGGGAAGAAGTGGTGCCCAGGGACGGAGTCGAACCGCCGACACGGGGATTTTCAGTCCCCTGCTCTACCAACTGAGCTACCTGGGCACCGAGGCCGCGGTGGAGACCGCGGCGCGTCGAGGCGCGCTTTGTAGGCAAATTCGCCGGGCCTGTCCAGCCCTAAAATGCAGAAATCCGCCGCCCCGTCACTCCCGCTCGTCGGCCTCCTCGGCGTCCGGGCGGTCGGGGCTTTCGATGCGGTAGACGCCCCCCAGCCAGCGCGACAAATCCACGTCGGCGCAGCGCTTGGAGCAGAAGGGCTTGGTCTCCTCCACCGCCGGACGGCCGCAGATCGGGCAGGCCTTCTCGGTGGGCTTTTGACCCACAGGTTTCTGATTGTCGTTCATCGCTCAATCCTCCGCCGCGGCCGTGCTGCGGACGGTTCCCAGCAGATCGGCCAGGGCCGTGCCGCGCCGGGCGCGGGTCATCTCCACCAGACCCAGCTTGGACAGGCCATAGACCTGGGTCTGCGCCGGGTCATCCTCCACCGCGCGGGACAGGGCGTTCAGCAGCCGTTCGGCGTCGCCCCGGTTGCGCATGTTGACGAAATCGACGACGACGATCCCCCCGGCGTTGCGCAGGCGCAGTTGCCGGGCGATCTCCGCCGCCGCCGCCAGATTGACGTCCAGCGGGTTGCCGCGTTCCCCCGCGTTGACGTCCACGACGGTCATCGCCTCGGTCCGCTCGATGACCAGCGACCCGCCGCCGGACAGCGGCACCCGCGTGCCGAGCAGCGTTTCGATTTCAGCGTCGAGGTCGCGCAGGTCGAACAGCCGTTGCCGGCCCCCTCCTGTCCGATCGGCGGAGGGCACGGCAAGGAGGCGGGCGTCGAACGGCTCCACCCGCTCCTCCAGGTCCGGCGCGCGGTCGGCGCACCAGTCGGCGAGGTCGCGGGCCAGAGCCGCGTCGTCCACGATGATTCGCGACGGAACACTCGCCCCATGCTCGATCAGGGCACGGCGCGGCGCGTCGGGGCCGGGCAGCAGCAGCGCGGGACCGCCGCCCCGCTCCGCCGCGTCGCGGATGGACCGCCACGCCAGATGCAGCGCGTCCGACTCCGCGGCCAGCAGCCCGTCGGTCGCGGTGGCGGCGCCCGCCCGGACGATCCAGCCGGTGCCGGGGGCGATGTCCTGGATGCGGCGGGCCAGTTCCGCGCGCTCCGGCCCGCTGCCCAGCCGCTTCGACACCGCCACGTCGCGTCCCAGCGGCGCGTGCACCAGAAAGCGGCCCGGCAGGGTGATGTCCATGGTCAGGGACGGCCCCTTGGACCCGGTGGCGTCGGCCTTCACCTGCACCAGCACGGTCTGGCCGGTGCGCAGCAGGTTGCCGATCCGCTCGCCCTTGGCCTTCGGACGCCCCTTCGGCCCACGGGCGTCCAAGGCGGAGAGCAGGCCCGACTTGCCGGTGCCGAGATCGACGAAAGCGCCGTCCAGCCCTGTCGCGATGCGCTCCACCCGGCCGAGGAAGACATGGCCCAGCAGGGACGGGCGCTCGGCATGGTCGATGTAGAGGTCGGTCAGCCGCCCGCCGGTCAGCACGGCGGCCCGCGTCAGCGGACCGTCGCGATCGATGAGGATGTCCGATCCGGTACCGCCCGCCGGGCCGCTCACGGCAGCGGGAATCCCACGCCGCGCAGCAGCGCCGCCACTTCGAACAGGGGCAGCCCGACCACGTTGCTGTAGGAGCCGCCGATCCAGCGGACATGGGCCGCCGCCCGGCCCTGGATCGCATAGCCGCCGGCCTTGCCCTGCCATTCGCCGGAGGCGATGTAGGACTCGGTCTCCTCGTGGGACAGCGACTTGAAGGTCACGTCGGTGCGCACCAGCCGATCCGACCGGCGCAACGTTTCCCCTTCACCCGCGGGCGACAGCAGCACGACCCCGCCGAACACCCGGTGCCGCCGCCCGGACAGCAGGCCGAGGCAGGCGCGCGCCTGTTTCTCCTCCTCCGCCTTGGGCAGGATGCGGCGGCCGCAGGCGACCACCGTGTCGGCGGCCAGCACGAAGGCGCCGGGATGGCGCGCGGCCACGGCGGCAGCCTTCTCGCCGGCCAGACGCAGCGCATGCTGGGGCGGAAGCTCCCGCGGCAGGGGCGATTCGTCGATGTCTGCGGGGTCGACCGCGTCGGGCACCACGCCGATCTGGCGCAACAGGTCGAGCCGGCGGGGCGAGGCGGACGCCAGCACGAGCCGGTGGGTGGTTTCGGTGCTCATAACGCGGGGAGGATGGCCGACGGTGGAAACCGGTTCAACGCGGGAAACCGGTTCAATCACTTGAACCGGAACGTGATCCGGCCCTTGGTCAGGTCGTAGGGCGTCATCTCGACGTTGACGCGGTCACCGGCCAGCACGCGGATGCGGTTCTTGCGCATCTTGCCGGAGGTGTGCGCCAGCACTTCATGCTCGTTGTCGAGCTTCACCCGGAACATCGCGTTCGGCAGCAGCTCGACGACGGTCCCGGAGAACTCGATCAGATCTTCCTTAGCCATAGCCCCTTAAGTCCGTAACAGTTTCGAGGCAATAACTGACCTCCCGAAGCCGCCCGGTCAAGGGGGATTCCACCGGGGGCGGTGAGCCTCCGGCGTGGGGGTTGGCCAAAGCCTTCCAGATGGGACGGAAACATCCGCCGGTTCAGCCGAGCGGGTTTCCGTCGCCGTTTTCATACTCCGCCGCGCCGTCCGCGTCCATGCCCGCGGTGCCGCCGAGCGCCGCCGACTGGAAAGAACTGAGCGGCGACGGGCCGCCATCGAGCCGGACGCGGGGTTCCGCGGCCTGCGCGATACGCTCGAACATCTCTTTCTGGTCGGTGTCCATGCGCCGCGTCAGCCGCGCGACGGTCTCCGACGCCGTCAGCGCCCGGCCCGAGGCGCGGTCGTAGAACAGGCCGCGGTTGCTCCGTGCCGCGGTGGGCAGAAGCTCCGCGGCGGCCGCCCTGGGCGACGACTCGGCGGCGCGGATCAGCTTGGCCGCCCCGCCGACACCCAGCACATAGGCGATGCGGCTCTCGGTCTCCGACACCGGGCGCTTCAGCCGCTCCTCCAGCCGGTCGCGTCCTTCGGACAGGTAGCGCGCGGCCATGCCGGCGGAGAGGTCGACGTCGTGGCGCAGCGCCAGGATCTGGCGGCGCACCGCCGGGTCCTTGACCGAGGGAATGCCGTTGCGGCTCTGGATCGCGCTCGCCAGCTCGCCCTGGCCATAGGCGGAGCCGTGGCGGCGGAACAGGTCGAGCCAGGTGCGCTCCAGGAACTGGAACGGGCCGGCGGCCGAACTGGAGCGGTTGCGGGCCGCCGGGTCCAGCCCGCTTTCCTGGGTCGCCTGGGCCAGGATGGCGGTGAAGCTGTGCCCCGACAGGCCGGCGACCTGCTGGGCCGCCAGAACCACCTGCCCGGCCGCGGGGCTGTTCGCCAGGGCGGCGCCGATCACCGTCGATTGGGTCCCCGCCGCGGCAACCGTCGTCGCGGCGCCGCCCGGGGCGGCGTCTGGCTTGCGGAGGGGAAAGGGCACGCGCGTCCCGTCGGCGAGCTGGATCGGCGCCTCCGGTTTCATCGTCGGCAGGGGCGGCGCCTTCTGCCCGTTGGCCAACCGTCCGCGGGGAACCGGCTGGGCTTCGGCCAGCGCGCTTTGAAACGACCCGCCTGGCACGGCGCCGGTGGCGGGTGGCGACGCGGGAACATCCGGCTTGCGCTCGGGAATCGGGGCGAGTGGAGGCAGCGCGACCTTCATGGAACACCGGAACCGTCAAACCGGAACCGCCATCGCGGAACCTTTCGGCCCAGCTTTAGCACAAAGGCCTTAATTTTTCTTAATCATTGCTCAGGATCGCCGCGGGGACTCACTCGACAGGCGTGTCGGCCAGACGGGTGGGGCCGGCGTTGATGCCGGTCCGCCGGCCGTCGCCGTTCCAATGATCGACAGCGGCCAGAAGCTTGTTTTTCTCCAAAGGCTTGGCGAGATGATCGTCCATCCCCGCCTGACGGCAGCGCTCCACCTCGACGGCCAGCACGCCCGCCGACAGCGCCAGGATCGGGATGCGGCCCGGCGCGCCGGGCAGCGCCCGGATGCGCCGCGTCGCCTCCAGCCCGTCCATCACCGGCATCTGCACATCCATGAGGACGAGGTCGTACACGCGCTCCTGCACCGCGGTCACGGCGGCGGCGCCGTCGGGCACCGCGTCCACATGGTGCCCGGCCCGGGTCAGCATGGCGATCACCAGATCGCGGTTCATCGCCAGATCCTCGGCCAGCAGGATGCGCGCGCCGCGGCTCGACGGCTGGTGGCTCAGCGCGCCGCCGTCCTGGTCGTCCCGTTCCGGGGCGCTGGCGGGCTGCAGCGGCAGGCTGAACCAGAAGGTGCTGCCGACTCCGGGCTGGCTTTCCACACCGATCTCGCCGCCCATCAGCTCCACCAGGCGGCGGCAGATGGCCAGCCCCAGCCCGGTGCCGCCGCGCCCGCGGTCGAGTTGGCTGAAGCGCTGGAACAGCTCGCGCTGGCGGTCCTCGGGCACGCCGATGCCGGTGTCGCTCACGGTGAAGGTGTAGCGGCGCGGGCCGGCCCCGTCGCCCATCGCTTTCACGGTCAGGCGGACGCTGCCGGTGTCGGTGAATTTCACCGCGTTGCCCAGCAGGTTGAGCAGGATCTGGCGCACCCGGTCGGGATCGCCCATCACATAGCCGCGCGCCGCCGCGGAGACGGAGGTGTGCATCTCCAGCCCCTTCTGCTCGGCGGTCAGCCGCACGATGGCCTGGCAGCGGTCGGCCAGATCGTCCAGCCGGAACGGCACGCAGACCAGATCGAGCTTGCCCGCCTCCAGCTTCGACAGGTCCAGCACGTCGTTGATGACGGTCAGCAGGGACCGCCCGGCCTCGCGCACCTGGGAGGCGTAGCGCCGCTGCTCCGCCGTCAGGGGCGTTTCCAGGAGCATGTCGGCGAAGCCGATCACGCCGTTCATCGGCGTGCGGATCTCGTGGCTCATGGTCGCCAGGAAGTCCTCCTTGGCGCGGCTGCCGGCGCGGGCCTCCTCCATGGCGGCGCGCAGTTCCTGCTCGCGCCGCTTCAGCCGGCCCGACATGTCGTTGAAGGCGTTGGCGACCAGCCGGATCTCGTCGGGCGCGCCGCGGGACTCCACCACGGTCCCGACGTCGCCGGCGCCGATCCGCGTCGCCGCCTGGCTGAGAACGCGCATCCAGCGCAGGACCGAGGCGTGGAGCAGCGACCACAGCGCGGCCACGCTGAGCAGCCCGGCGATGCCGAGCAGGACCAGCCCGCGCAGCAGGTCGCGCTGGGCGTCCGCCACGATCGGCCCGGTCGGCATGCCCACGGCGAAGACCGTGCTGGTTTCCGGGGAGTGGCGGAAGGCCCAGATGCGGTTCAGCCCGTCGGCGCTTTCGCCCTCGAACGCGCCGTTGCCCTCGGCCAGCATGCGCCGGATGTGCGGGAAATCCGCCATGCTGCGCCCGACCCACCCTTCCGGATCGGGGTGACGGGCGATCACCACCCCGTGGCGGTCCAGCACAAGAATGCGCGCGTCGTCCTGCTTCGTCACCTTCACGAGATCGGTCAGCCAGGCCAAATCAATGGCGACGCCCAGCAACCGCTCGACCTCGCCCTGCACCAGCACCGGCTGCACCGCCAGGATCAGCGGCTTCCCCGACCGTTTGCCGATCACCACCTCGCTCAGCACGAAGGATCGGGTGTCCAGCGCCCGCTGGAAATACTCGCGCTCGCGCAGGCTGATCCCGGAGCCGGGGCCGGTCGTGTCGCAGATGAGGAGGCCGTTCGGGTCGGCCACCCACACGCCGGTCGTCCAGCGGTGCTGCCGCGGCATCGGCGCCAGCGTGGCGACGCAGGCGTCGGTGTTGCCGTGGGCGGCGTCGCGGACCGCCGGCACCAGGGCGAGGACGCTCAACAGGTTCCGCGCTTCGCCGATCAGGTCGCGCTGGCGCTCCACCCCGTCCTCGGTCAGGTGCCGCGCCAGCTCCCGGGCGCTGCTCAGGCGCTGGTCGAGCTGCTGGTTGAAGAAGTACAGCGCCCCGGCCAGCGGCAGGGCCAGCGACGTCAGAACGACGACCATCAGACGCAGCCGGAGACTCCGCAGGCCGGTGGCACGAATCAGGCGGGACGGCAAACCGGCGGGCATCAGGCGGAGAACCTCTCAGGGACCGCTAGAGTCTAGGGGGGGGAACGCACGTCATTCGATGATTCATCTCAATAGCACCTCAACCCAGCCTTGAAAAAGGACTTCCCCGAAGGAGGCCGCCGCGCCCGCGGATGATCACACCGTGGGGCCGCGGGACAGCGGGAAGCGCTCCTTGATCTTGCCCAGCAACCCGTCGCGCACCTTGCGGTAGGCGTCCAGCATGGCCTCGCGGTTGCCGTCCACCAGCGTCGGGTCGAAGGTGTTCCAGAACTCCACCTCGCAGGCCATCGTGCGGGTCATCTCGATGGCGCGGTGCTGCGCCTCCGGCGACAGCGACACGATCAGGTCGAAGTTCGTGTCCTCCAGATCCTCGAAGCTGCGGCAGCGATGGCGCGACAGGTCGATGCCCAACTCCTCCATCACGGCCACGGCGAAGGGATCGACCTCGTCCCCCTCGCGCACGCCGACCGAATCGACATAGACGCGCGTGCCGTGGAAATGCCGCATGATCGCCGCCGCCATCGGGGAGCGGATCATGTTGTAGGTGCAGGCGAACAACACGCTCGTCACGGGGAGCGGTTGCAGCACCGGAGCCATGCGCCGCCCGACCCCGTCAGCCGCGGATGTGGAGGACGCAGATCAGCGTGAACAGCCGCCGCGCCGTCTGGAGATCCATCTCGACCTTTCCGGCCAGCCGTTCGCGCAGCATCTCCGATCCTTCGTTGTGCAGGCCGCGGCGCCCCATGTCGATCGCCTCGATCTGCGACGGCGTGGAGCGCTTGATCGCCTGATAGTAGCTTTCGCAGATCAGGAAATAGTCCCGGACGATCGACCGGAAGCCGGTCACCGGCAGGGTGATCTTGTCCAGCGCGCTGTCGTCGTCGCGCCGGACGTCGAACACCAGCCGGTTGTCCTCGATCGACAGATGCAGGTGGTAGGGGCCGCAGTCGGCGTGGTCGCAGGGGCAGAACTCGTTGTCTTCGAGCAGGTCGAAGATGGCAACCGCGCGCTCGTGCTCCACCTCCGGCTTGCGCCGGATCACGGTCTTTTCGTCGAGCGTCACATGGACGATGCGCCGGTTGCCCTTCGTGCTCACCCTTGACCTCCCCCCGGTAGGCGCAGCGCCACCGACAGCGCGTGCGCGTCCAGACCTTCCGACCGGGCCAGCGTCACCGCCGCCGGGCCGATCGCCTTCACGCTCTCCGCGTCGCAGGCGACGAAGGTCGTCCGCTTCATGAAATCCAGCACGTTCAGACCGGACGAGAAGCGCGCGGAGCGCGCCGTCGGCAGGACGTGGTTCGGACCGGCGACGTAATCGCCGATGGCCTCCGGCGTGTGGCGGCCGAGGAAGATGGCACCGGCGTTGCGCACCTTGGCGGCCAGCGCGTCGGGGTCCTCCACCGCCAGTTCCAGATGCTCCGGCGCCAGACGGTCGATCAGGGCCGGCGACTCGGCCAGCAGGTCGCGCACCACGATGATGGCGCCGTGCTCCCGCCAGCTTTCCCCGGCGATGGCCGCGCGCGGCAGCGTCTCAAGGTGCTTGTCCACCGCCGCCGCCACCGCGTCGGCGAAAGCTGCGTCGTCGGTGATCAGGATCGACTGGGCGGACGTGTCGTGCTCCGCCTGGGACAGCAGGTCCATGGCGATCCAGGCCGGATCGTTCCGGTTGTCGGCGACCACCAGGATCTCCGACGGGCCGGCGATGCTGTCGATGCCGACCGTGCCGTAGACCAGCCGCTTGGCGGCGGCGACGAAGGCGTTGCCGGGGCCGACGATCTTGTCCACCGGCGCGATGGTTTCCGTGCCGTAGGCCAGGGCGGCCACGGCCTGGGCGCCGCCGATGCGGTAGATCTCGGTGATGCCGCAGCGCTTGGCGGCTGCCAGGACCAGCGGGTTGATCGCCCCGTCCGGAGTCGGCACCACCATGACGATGCGCTCCACCCCGGCGACCTTGGCCGGCAGGGCGTTCATCAGGACGGAGCTGGGGTAGGACGCCGTGCCGCCCGGCACATAGAGGCCGGCGGCGCCGACCGCCGTCCAGCGGGCGCCCAGCCGCACGCCCTGGGCGTCGCGGTAATCGGTCGTCTCCGGCACCTGGAGCCGGTGGAAGCTCTCGATGCGCTCCGCCGCGGTGTCGAGCGCGCGCAGCAGCTCCGCGCTGCATTTGCCCACCGCCGCGTCCACCTCCTCCTGGGAGATGCGCAGGGTGGCGGGGGTCAGCGTCTGGCGGTCCCAGCGGGCGGTGTAGTCGATCAGCGCCGCGTCGCCGCGCTTGCGGACCTCCTCGATGACGCCGGCGACCAGGGCCTGGACGTCCTCGCTGGTCTCGCGCTTGGCGTGCAGCAGACCCTCGAAACCTTTGGCGAAGCCGTCGGCGAAACGGGGGTCCTGGGCATCAAGCCTGACGGGCATTCACAGCCTCCCGGAAGCGGTCGATCCAGCCGGAGATTTCCTCGGGCCGCGTCTTGAAGGCGGCCCGGTTGACGATGAGGCGGGAGGTAACATCGGCGATGTGCTCGATCTCCACCAGCCCGTTCGCCTTCAGCGTCGAGCCGGTGGACACCAGATCGACGATGCGGCGGCACAGGCCGAGGGTCGGGGCAAGTTCCATGGCGCCGTTCAGTTTCACGCACTCCGCCTGCACCCCGCGCGCCGCGAAATGCTTCCTGGTGACCTCCGGGTATTTGGTCGCGACGCGCACGTGGCTCCAACGCGACGGATCGTCGCTCTCCCCCAGGGCGACGGGTTCGGCGACCGACAGGCGGCACGCGCCGATGCCGAGATCGAGCGGCGCGTAGATTTCCGGATAGTCGAATTCCATCAGCACGTCGTTGCCGGCCACGCCCAGATGGGCGGCGCCGAAGGCGACGAAGGTCGCCACGTCGAAGGACCGGACGCGGATGATGCTGAGATTCGGGATGTTGGTCGCAAAGCGCAGGAGCCGGCTGTCCGCGTCGTCGAACGCCGCTTCCGGCTCGATGCCGGCGTGGGCGAGCAAGGGGCGCAGCTCCTTCAGGATGCGCCCCTTGGGCAGGGCCAGAACCAGCGGCTGACCGGCCGGCGCATTCGACGAGTCATCGGCCAACGCGCTGGGCGCCGGCGCGCCAAGAGCACGGGTATCGGCGGGCAAAGAACTCTCCTCGGGCTGAACCGCTGCCCGGATATACCACATTCCGCGCCGCCGTCACGGTCTTAGGAGGCATAGTGCGGTGCAGAGCGGCCCTGCCCGTCGATAAAAGGGGGAACTCGCTCCACCCGGACCGGTTGGATTCGCCTTTCCAGGAAAGGACAGACGCCATGGCACAGGACCGTTCCAACCAGCCGGTCAATCCCCGAGGACTGCAGATCCCGGGCGACCCCAGCAGCACGGGCGGCCCCGCGCCGAACGCCGACCCGCGCCGCTCCGACGACGCGCCGACCGGCATCTCCGAACGGCTTCAGGCCGAAAAGGAAGGCCGCCACCCCAAGACGACGACGCCGGATGGCAAGCCTTACGCCGATACGATGGACCCCGACGGGCACGAGAAGGGCAGCGCCACCATCGGCACGCCGGGCGGCGCGGTCTGACGACGCCTTCGACGGCCGCGCCCGCCGGTCAGTTGACCACCCGCCAGCTTCCGTCCGGCTGGCGGCAGGCGGTGCCGAAGCCGGGCTGCGCCAGGCCGCCGACCATCACCGTCGTCTGGTATTCCCGGCAGAGCTGGCCGTTGCGGGCCGTGTAGGCCGGGCCGGTCGGGGTGGCGGCGATGGGGGCCGGCGTGGGTTCGGCGAAGACCACCGCGGGCGGCGGAGCCGGGACCGGCGCCGGTTGCACGTACACCACCGGCGGCGGGGCCGGCACCACATAGACCGGCGGCCCGTAGGCCGGGGCCCCGTAGACCACCGGCGGATAGCCGTGGAAATGCCGGTGGGGCGGCGGATAGTCGGGATAGACCGGCCCCCCGAAGGACAGGAACACCGACGACCGCGCCTGCGCCGCACCGGACGGGGCCGTCAGCCCGACCGCCAGCACCAGACCGAACATCACGCCACCGCACACCGAACCGACGCGCCCGGACATGGGACCGCACTCCCGCAGGAAATCCGCAACAGATATAGTCCTAAAGCTTGAGCCCCGCCACACCGTCGAGAATGGCGCCGTCCGACAGGGCGCGGCGCTCCAGCTTCGCCCCGAACATGCGGGCGTTGGTCAGGTCCGTCTTCGTCAGGTCGCAGCCGGCCAGATTGGCGAAGGACAGGTCGGCGCCCGCGAAATTCACCTCGCGCAGGCAGGCGCCGCGCAGGTCGGCGTAGCGCAGCCGTGCGCCCGACAGGTCGGACTGCATCGACCGCCTCTCGTCGAAATAGAGCGGGCGCAGGTTGGCCTTGCGCAGGTCGGCGTTGTTCAGCTTGGCCAGCCGCAGGTTCACGCCGCGCAGGTCCCCTCCCACCAGCTTGGCGAGCCGCAGGTCGCCCTTCTCCAGGACCGCGGCCTGGAGCTGCACGTTGGTCAGGTCCAGCCCGTACAGCGTCGCCCCGACCGCTCTCAGCATGGTCAGGCAGGTGTGGGCCAGCGACGGGGCGTGGCGCAGGTCGAAGCCCGACAGATCGAGCGCCGCCCCCTCCGCCCCGCTCGACCCGACCCAGCGGATGTGGTCGTGCAGAAGCTCGTCGAGCGGACGCCCAAGTTCGGCGACGACACGGCCCACCGGATCGTCGGTCAGCGCGTCCTCCATGTCGGCGTCGGCCAGCTCCGTCATGACCATGGTGGCGCCGGTCAGCACCGCGCCGCGCAGGCAGGCGCCGCGTAGGTCCGCCCCCGACAGGTCCGCCCCCTCCAGGTTCGATCCGGTGAAGTTGGCTCCGCGCATGGTCGCGCGCACCAGCTTGCACCCGCGCATCAGCGCGTCGGTGAAGTCGGTGTGGATGGCCATGGCCCCGGACAGCCGGGCGTTGGTCAGGTTGGCGCCGGACAGGTCGGCCCCCGACGCCTCCGTCGGCTGGGACTCCACCTTGATGATGCGCAGGCTGCCGTCGCGGTCCTTTTCCGCCAGCGAGCCGTCGCGCAGATCGGCCTCGAACAGGTTGGCGCCGATCAGGATGGAGCCGCGCAGGCAGGCGCCGCGCAGGTCCGCCTTGATCAGGCTGGCGTTCTCCAGGTTGGCGAGCCGCAGGTCGGTGGCGAACATCGACGCGCAGTCCAGCCGTGCCCCGGCCAGATTGGCGCCGCGCAGGCTGGCCCCGACGAAGTCGGCGTGGGCGAGGTCACGCCCGGCGAGGTCGAGCCCGTTCAGGTCGAAAAAGGACAGTGTCGCCCGCGCCCCGCCGATGCGGGCATTCCGAAACATCTCGTGCCGACGCACCACCGCGTCGAGTTGGACCTGATCCAGACGGGTGAGAGGACGCTGCTGCATTGCCGTGTTCGCCTCCGATCACGGTTTCAGAGTACCCTTTGTGGCCTTCACGAATGATTAATACAGCGCATGATAGGAGACTTTTCCTGCCGACGGACGGCGTTGATCGCCTTTCAGGCCGCGGACGGCTGGTTGTGGCGGAACGGTTGGCGCTCCGTCCCCAGGGCGTTCAGCGCGTCGCGCAGCACGTCGGGGGTGACGGGCTTGTGCAGCAGGCGGCAGCCCACGGCCACCGCCTCGCGGATGCGTTCGGGGGCGGTGTCGCCGGTCAGGATGATGCCGGGGATCGGCCGTCCCTCCTGCTCGGCCGCGCGGGTGACCGTCTCGGCGCCGGTCAGCGGTCCCGGCAGGCGGAAGTCGGACAGAATGACGTCCGGGCAGCGGGGCGCGGCGCGCAACGCCGCCAGCGCCGCCGGCCCGTCCGCCGCCACCAGGACGTCGTGCCCCCAGCTTTCCAACAGCAGTTGCATTCCGGCGCTCTGCACCGGGTCGTCCTCCACGACCAGGATCAGGCGGGTGTCCCGGTCCTCCGACCGGCCGGCGGGGACGGGAGCCACCGCGTCCGCCCGTGATTCGCTGGCCGCCAGCGGGACCATGATGGAGAAGACGGACCCCTGGCCGGGGCGCGAGCGGACCTCCACCGCGTGCCCCAGCAGCGCGGCCTTGCGGCGCACCTTGGGAAGCCCCAGACCCAGGCCGCGGCGACGGTCGCGCTCCGGGTTGCCCAACTGCACGAAGTCCTCGAAGATGGCGTCCAGATGCTCCGCCGCGATGCCGGGGCCGGTGTCCCACACCTCGATGCGCAGCCATTGGCCGCGCCGCCGGCAGCCGACCACGACCCCGCCCGTGGGCGTGTAGGCGATGGCGTTGCGCAGCAGGTCGCCCAGCATCCGCGTCAGCAGGGTGGCGTCGGTGCGCACCATGGCGGGGCAGCCGCGCACCCGCAGATCCAGCGTCTTGTCCGCCGCCAGCCCCCGGAATTCCGCGGCCACGCCGTCCAGGACGGTGGCGACCGGCACATCGGCGATGTTCGGGCGGACCACCCCGGCGTCCAGCGTGGCGACCTCCAGCAGCGCGTGCAGCAGCTTCTCCCCGCTGTCCAGCGCCTCGCCCATCTTCTCGGCGATGGAGCGCTCGCGCGACTCCTTCAGCCGCTCCATCAGCAAATGGTGGAACAGGCGAAGCGCCTGGAAGGGTTGGCGCAGATCGTGGTTGGCCGCCGACAGGAATCGGGCCTTGGCCTGGTTGGCGCGCTCCTTCTCGGCCAGGGCCCGGACGAGCTTCTGGTTGAGCGAACGCAGGTCGGCGGTGCGCTCCTCCACCCGCTGCTCCAGCCGGGCGTTGGCGTCGCGCAGGGCGTCGCGGGCCGCCGCTTCGCGCCGCAGGCTGGCCCAGCCGAGCGCGGCCAGCCCGAACAGCGCGACGACGCTGACGCCGACCATCATGAATCCGTGCTGCAGGCGGCCGCTCCACGGCTCCAGGACGACGCCACGCGGCAGGGCGACCGCCGCCACCGCCGGGAAGTCGCGCATCCGCTTCAGGCCGATGACCACGCCCTCTCCGCCGACCGTCCAATCGCTCTCGCCGCTCTCCTCCCCTGGCCCCAGCGTCGGCAGCGGACCGATCCCGGCGCCTCCGATGCCGGCGAGCCGCGTGCCGTCCAGGCGGAACAGCCCGGCGACGCTGTGCCGCCCGTCGCCGAAGACGTCGAGCACGGTGTGCAGGCTGGAGGAGGGAAGCGCCAGCAGGACCGCCCCCTCCGGGATGCCCTCGCGCCCGAGGATGCGGCGGGCCATCAGGATGGAATCCAGCCCGTCCACCTGTCCGTGCAGAAGCTCCAGACCGCCCCCCGCCCCCCGGAACAGGCTGGCGGTGCCGCCGTCGGGTTGGATGGAGGGGCCGAACACCGTTTGGCCGCCGGCGTCCAGGATGGACAGCGCGCCGAACCGCGACGCCGCCAGCGCCTCCCCCAGGGCTTTGTCGGGGAGCGACGCCAACCCGCCCGTCTCCAATCGGTCGGCCACCCGCGCCAGGGCGGCGGCCCCGCCGTCCAGCACCGCGTCGGCGTGCCCTTCGAGGAAGGCCGCGGCCTGCCGGGCGCTGCGCTCGGCGCGGTCGAGCGTGCTGACGTAATCGACCAGCGACAGAGCCCCCCAGGCCACGCCGCCGAGCAGCGTCATCACCAGGACGATGGCGGCGAGGATGGCCTTCGGGTGGAAATTCAGCAGGGCGTTGACCGGGAACCGGATCATGGGCGGGGACGTCTTGGTGAGGCGGGGCGGGGACGGCGTCGCCGGTCCGCCGGATGCACGATGCCGCGGGACGGAAGCGAAGCCTGCCCCCGGGGCGATGATCGATGTTCTCGGATCGAACTCAATGGTTCGCGGATCGCCGGACAGCAATGCGCGCAAGGATCGAAAAGGCCGCAGAGGAATGGCCGCCGAACCCGCCCTTCATTGATCTTTCGGCGCACCCGGACTTGAAGACCCGGCAACGGCATGGAAAGGCGAAAGTTGTCATTTGCGTTACACCCGCTTCCTCAGCCTCTCGTCGGAAAGCTCCAGGACATCCCCCAGAAGTTTATTTGCCTTTATTGTCTGGAACCGATGATAGCATGCGATAGTTATCGGCGCGACTCGCCATGACGACTATGACCATGCTCATACCGACCCCACTCTTTGGGTGAGGGGCCACGAAATGCTTCGGCCAGGAGTTGAGGCCGCGGCGGTCATCGGAAATTGTGCCGATGACGGGATCACCGGGGCGGCCTGCGCGTTCCTGTGCTGCTTCATGCCGCAACGCGCCCACACGAGGTTCAACCGTGAAGAAGCCGCCGTTCGCTCCTAAAGTTTTCCGCCAGTCCCGCATCCGGGAAGGTCTTCCCTACCCTCTCGGCGCCACATGGGACGGGCTGGGCGTCAACTTCGCGCTGTTTTCCGCCAACGCCACCAAGGTGGAGCTGTGCCTGTTCGACCAGGACGGACGCCGCGAGCTGGAACGGATCGAGCTGCCCGAATACACCGACGAGGTGTGGCACGGCTATCTGCCGGACGCCCGGCCGGGCACCGTCTACGGCTACCGCGTGCACGGGCCGTACGAGCCCAAGGCGGGCCACCGCTTCAACCCGAACAAACTGCTGCTCGACCCCTACGCCAAGCACATGGTCGGTCCGCTGCGCTGGTCGGACGCGCATTTCGGCTACCGCGTCGGCTCGCCGCGCGGCGACCTGTCCTTCGACCGGCGCGACAGCGCCCCCGGCATGCCGAAATGCGTGGTGATCGACCCGGCCTTCACCTGGGGCCACGACCGCCACCCGGCGATCCCCTGGGAGAAGTCGATCTTCTACGAGACCCACGTGCGCGGCTACACCATGCGGCATCCGGCGGTGCCGCCGCAGTACCGCGGCACCTTCGCCGGCCTCGCCCAGCAGGAGGTGGTGGAGTACATCCGCTCGCTGGGCGTCACGGCGGTGGAGCTTCTGCCGGTCCACGCCTTCGTGGATGACCGCTATCTGCTGGAAAAGGGGCTGCGCAACTACTGGGGCTACAACAGCATCTCCTTCTTCGCGCCCGACCCGCGCTACATGGCGACCGGCGCGATCCACGAGTTCAAGGAGATGGTCGCCCGCCTGCACGACGCCGGGATCGAGGTCATCCTCGACGTCGTCTACAACCACACCGCCGAAGGCAACGAGATGGGGCCGACGCTGTCCTTCAAGGGCATCGACAACGCCTCCTACTACCGGCTGGCGCCGGACCCGCGCTACTACATCAACGACACCGGCACGGGCAACACGCTGAACCTCGTGCATTCGCGCGTCCTGCAGATGGTCACCGACAGCCTGCGCTACTGGGTGACCGAGATGCATGTGGACGGCTTCCGCTTCGACCTCGCCACCATCCTGGCGCGGGAGACCTACGGCTTCGACCACAGCGGCGGCTTCCTCGACGCCTGCCGGCAGGACCCGGTGCTGTCGCGCGTCAAGCTGATCGCCGAGCCGTGGGACTGCGGCCCCGGCGGCTATCAGGTCGGCGGCTTCCCGCCGGGCTGGGCGGAGTGGAACGACAAGTTCCGCGACACCGTGCGTTCCTACTGGAAGGGCGACGAGGGCAAGCTGCCCGAACTGGCGACCCGCATGGCCGCCTCGGCGGACGTGTTCAACCGGCGGGGCCGGAAGCCCTGGGCCAGTGTCAACTTCGTCACCGCCCATGACGGCTTCACGCTGCACGACCTCGTCTCCTACAACGACAAGCACAACGACGCGAACGGCGAGGACAACCGCGACGGCCATTCGCACAACATCTCCTGGAACCACGGGGCGGAGGGGCCGACCGACGATCCGGAGATCAACGCCCTGCGCTTCCGCCAGATGCGCAACCTGCTGGCCACGCTGCTGCTGTCCCAGGGCACCCCGATGATCCTGGCCGGCGACGAGTTCGCGCGCAGCCAGAACGGCAACAACAACGCCTATTGCCAGGACAACGAGATCAGCTGGATCGACTGGGAGGGCGTCAGCGATGAGGGCTGGGCGCTGACCGACTTCGTCCGCCACCTGATCGGGCTGCGGCAGAGCCATCCGCTGCTGCGCCGCGGGCGCTTCTTCACCGGCGCCTACAACCCCGACCTGGAGGTGAAGGACCTCACTTGGATCACCCCCGCCGGCGAGGAGAAGACGACCGAGCAGTGGCAGGACCCGATGGCGCGCTGCCTGGGCATGCTGCTGGACGGGCGGGCGCAGGCCACCGGCATCAAGAAGGTGGCGTCGGACGCCACGCTGCTGCTGATCATCAACGCCTACCACGACGTGGTGCCCTTCAAGCTGCCGGAGGTCGCGGGCGGCAGCCGCTGGCTGACGCTGGTGGACACCACGGAGCCCGACCGGCTGGAGGTCGCCACCGCCCAGACCGGCGACGAGATCCCGGTCAACGGGCGTTCCCTGCTGCTGTTCGAGCTGATGCCCGACCGCCGCTCCGACATGGGGCTGAAGGCCGCCGCGCGGGCTCTGCGCGCCGCCTCCGGTCCGGGCGAGCCGGTGGCCGCCATCACGCCGGACAGCATCGCGTCGGGCGCCAGCCCGGCCGAGACGGTTCAGCAGCCGGGCGAGTGATCGGCGGGTCCCGATAGGCCGTCAAGGAACGGTGCGGCAGGACGCCGCACCGTTCTTCGTCACTTATATATACAATTTTAGGCAAATAGGTGATATCAAGGCGGCGGACTATCCGTATTGAACCATTGCTTGTGTTGGCAACGCAGCATTGTCCGCGCTTCCGCGCTTCGAAGCGAAGGGCATCCGCCAGGAATCCGGGAGGTCTGGGCATGTGTCATGGCGACTACATCCGATTCCTGGTCGCGACCGAGGCCGACCCGGCCTTGCGCGCGGCGCTGCGGCGGGCGTCGCGCGGCCTGCTGACCCTGGGCGATCTGGTGGATTTCGCCGCCGGGCATGGCTACCGCTTCACCGAGGCGGACATTCCCCTGGCCGTGGCCCAGCCCGTCGTCTGCGGAACCGACTGATCGGGCGGGGGACGGTCACGGCGGCGGAGCCGTCGTGCTGCAACTGCCGCGGATCGTCAGCATGATCCCGTCGTCGGACTGGAAGATGTCCTTGTCGGCGTCGCGTGGAATCGGGATTTTCTGACGGCGGCAGAACAGCAGGAGAATGCCGAGCGTCTTGCTGGGCATGAAGGCGACGTCCCGCACCTTCGCGGCCCCCTGCTGCACCATGACCACCACGCCCCCGTCCGATTTCGGAACGACGGAGGCGATCAGGCCCAACGGGAGATCGGTCTGATTCGGCACCTTCTGGTACCAGCCGAAGGCTTTCTTGAGGGCCGAGTTCGTGAAGACAAGGTGACGCGTTTCGAAAATCATTCCGGACCAGTTTCAGGCCCGGCCGCCCTCCAGTTCCGGGTTCAACCGGAACGTGATCGCACGCCCCAGTTTGGAATCCCGCAGAAGGATCTGCTTGGTTTCCAGCAGCTTGATGGCCCGGTTGACGTTGGGCCGCTGCATGCCGAGCGCGTCAGCCAGTTCGGACTGGAGCACCGGCACGGGACGGTCGAAATGGAGCCGCCGGCTCAGGTAGGTGAACACACGAAGCGCTTCCAGGGTGATGTCCCGATCGGTCGAAACGGTCCTGGAGAGGAGGTCATGATGCTGCATGGCGGCCTCGGAACGCAAGTTGGCTCGGCGTCGCAGTGCGGCTGCGCACGCGCCGGGCGGATAATTTCGCCTGCTCCGCAGATTACCCCGCATTTGTTGTCCGAATGTGTCTCGCGCGTTTCGAAATTGACACAAAGCCGCGCCATTTGTGACGCCCCGGCCGGAACCCCCGCCCCCGCCCCCTCGTTCCCGGAAGGAGCAACCGTCACGTGAGGAGGGGACCCATGCATCGGCTCGTGCTGCTGCGGCACGGTCAGAGCGTCTGGAACCGCTCGGACCTGTTCACCGGCTGGACCGACGTCGATCTGACCGAACAGGGGATTGACGAAACCCGCCACGCCGCCGGACTGCTGAAGCAGGCCGGATTCGATTTCGATGTGGCCTTCACCTCCGTCCTGAAGCGGGCGATCAAGACGCTCGACATCGTGCTGGAGGAGATGGACCGCATGTGGCTGCCGGTGCACAAGCACTGGCGCCTGAACGAGCGCCATTACGGCGCGCTCCAGGGATTGAACAAGACGGAGACGGCGGCCCGCCACGGCGCCGATCAGGTCTTCCTGTGGCGGCGGAGCTGGGACGTCCCGCCCCCGCCGGTCGAGCCCGAAGACCCCTGCTCCGCGGTGTCGGACCGGCGCTACGCCGGGCTCGGCCGGGCGAACCTGCCGCGCGGCGAAAGCCTGAAGGACACCACGGAGCGGGTGATCCCCTTCTGGGAGGAGGGCATCTGCCCGGCCCTGCGGCTGGGCGCGCGGGTGCTGGTGTCGGCCCACGGCAACAGCCTGCGCGGCCTCGTCAAGCATCTCGACAAGGTGCCCGACCAGGACATTCCGCTGTTCGAGATCCCGACCAGCCGCCCGCTGGTCTATGAGCTGGGCGCCGATCTGGTGCCGCTGCGCCGCTATTTCCTGACCGAGGGCGGCGGCACCGAGGAAATCACCTGGCCCCGCCGGGACGACGCCGGTCCGAGCGGCGTCGCGGCAGCGTGACTGAACAATCCCTCTCCCGCCCCGGGAGAGGGAACGAACTCACCCCCCGCGGGCCGTCGGCCGCGGTGCCCCGCCCCGCCCTTGCCGCGCTTGCGGCCGGGCAGCGGGTGGTGGAACTGCGGGTGGCCGCCCTCCGCCGGGGCCGCCCCCCTGTCCGGACCGCGCGCCCCGTCCGGACGGCGCCCGCGCCGCTCACCCTGCCGCTCGCCCTGGCGCTCCTCGACCCGCCCGGCGTAACAGCTGTCGCAGACCCGGAAACGGTGGTTCGCCTTCAGACGCGTGCCGCAGACCGGGCAGGCGCGGGCCAGCGAGCGTTCGGCCAGGGTGCGCTCGATGAAGGCGTTCAGCATGGCCCGGCGCTCCTGGCACAGGTCCATGTCCGGATAGGCGTCGGGGAAGCGGTAGGCCAGCCACGCGTAGGCGGTCAGCTCCTTCACCGCGCGCTCGGCCTTCTCCAACTCCACGTCGGTGCCGACGCGGTGGTGGAAGCGTTCGGCGGCGTCGGGGGCGGAGTTGCGGATTCCCTTGCCCTGGTTGGTCGCCCACAGCGCCAGCAGGCGCAAATTGTTCTGGTCGCGCACGTCGATGGGGCAGCGCGCCAGCATGTCGCGCACCGCCAGCGGCAACTTCGCCCGATCGACCGCGGCGGCGGCCTGGATGCGCTGCTCCAGGTCGGTCATGCGGAAGGTCTGGTTGGCGCGCAGCAGCTCCTGCCCCGCCGTGCGCAGCACCTTGGCGAGGCTGTCGGTGTCCAGCTCGCGCGCGATGGCCTCGACGTGGGTCAGGTTGGGGCTGATCCAGGCCCGCGGGTCCTCCGGCGGCACCGGCGGGGTGGTCAGCGCCCGGCGCACCGGGTTGATGTTCTCACCCTCCAGCACCGCAACGCGGCCTTCCTCGTGCATGCCGAAGCGCCCGGCCCGCCCGCCGATCTGGCGGATTTCGGAGGAATTCAGGTCACGCTCCTCCCGCCCGTCATACTTGCGGGTGGTCGACAGGACGACGCGGGCGACCGGCAGGTTCAGCCCCATGCCGATGGCGTCGGTCGCCACCAGCACGTCCGCCGTGCCGTCGCGGAAGCGCCGCGCCTCGGCCCGCCGCACCTCCGGCGACAGGGCGCCGTAGATGACCGCCACCGTGTGGTCGCGGGCCAGCAGCTCGCGCCGCAGCCCCATCACGTCCTTGCGCGAGAAGGCGATCACCGCGTCGCCGCGGCGGACATTCTCCAGCGGCACCCGCTCCTCCTGCACGCGCAGCGGCGACTTGCGGGTGAACTCCACGACCTCCAGCTCCTCCCCCAGCGCGGTGGCGAGGCGCTGCACGTAGGGGATGGCGTCGGCGGAGCCGGTCATCAGGATTTCCGGAGCGGCCACGCCGGCCACCGCCTGGGTCCAGGCCCAGCCGCGGTCGGGATCGCCGATCATCTGGATCTCGTCGATGACGCAGGCGCCCCAGACCTTGGACGTGTTGACCATCTCGATGGTCGAAGAGGTGAAGGACGCGCCGGGCCGGACGTCGCGCTCCTCGCCGGTGACGAGGCTGCAGGCCCGCCCGCGCGTCTCCAGCGCCTCCTGCCCCTCCAGCGCCAGCAGGCGCAGCGGGGCGAGGTAGCAGCCGCTCTGCGCCTCGGCCAGCCGGTCCATGGCGGCGTGGGTCTTGCCGGAGTTGGTCGGGCCGACGAACAGCCGCAGCTTGCGCACCATGGCGCGGGCCGTGGCGAAGCTGTCGAGATAGACGCCGAGGCCGGAGGCGTTCTCCAGCCGCTCCCGCCGGACCTTCAGGCCGGCGCGGGCGGCGGCGGTGGAGAAGGCCTCCTCCAGCGCGTCCAGCAGGGTCTGCAGGCGCGGGATGCGCCCGCCGAAGCCGATCACCCGGCCCAGCTCGTCGGCGAAGCCCTTGGGCCGCCACGCCTCGCCGAAGCCGTTGGCCCGCTGCGCCATGGAGGCGAACCAGCCGTCCACCCGCCCGCGCGCCTTCTCGATGGCGGCGGAGGACAGGCAGGCCGCCTTGACCCGCTTGCCCAGCGCCTTCGCCTGGGGACGGCCGAAGCCCTCCTCCGCGGTCATCAGGCCCCACAGCTCCGCCTCGATGTCGGGCAGCGGGCCGAGCGCCACGCGGAACCGTAGCTTCAGCTTCCGGTCGGTTCCGGGAACGACCACCTCGTGGACGACGGCGACCGACCAGCGAGCCGGGGTGCTGTCGGCGTCCACTTCAATCCCGTCGCCGCGCACCACCGCGGCGATGGCGCGCAGCGCGTCGCGGCGGTCGAACTCGTCGGCGGTGCCGGCTTGGCGGGGGTGGTCTCGTCGTTGCTCATGAACTGGTCTTCTTCCATCGCCGGCCCCGGAGAGATCGGCCTAAGAATTCAAGGGACTGGTCGGGGCTGGTCGGGGTCTGGCGGTCTTGAGGGGGCTTCGCCGGGTCTCGAACAGTGACGCGCCGCGGGGCGGACGCCCACCCCCTATTCTGCACACCGGCGCCCCACGGGCGTACCTATATGGTCGGAGCCATAGGATAGGGCAAGCCGATTCAGGGGTTCTCCCGGCGTGGCCGGGCTAATTCGCCTGAACTTGCCCCTCTCCCATCCCACCGCTGCGAAAAAGGGGCGGTGCCGGCCACATCATTCCCTGTTGTCCGGCGGTCGCGTCGAAAGGGGTACCCGGTAACGGTCTTGCCGGATGCCACCAATCGAAAGTGTTAGCAAGCAATATCGTCTTACTGCACCGCAAACCGTCGGGCATCATCGTTGCACAGACAACGTAACCGTCGTCGCTTCGCAGATTTGGTTAGGAGATGTGCATGCCGACCCCTCGTGACGTCCTGGCACTGATCGAGAGAATACGGTGTATTTCTTGCGAGGACGAGCGCCATGCATTGATAAAGACATTGTCAGCCGTCGAGCGACCGACCATCCTGTCGTTCCTCAACGCTCACGGCGTGAACCTCTGCGCGGGGTCCTCCGCCGCGTGGTCGGCCTTCCGCGCCTCCGACGTCCTGCTGCGGGACGGGGTGGCGCTGGAGACGGCCCTGCCGTGGCTCGACCAGCCGGTCGGGCTGAACATGAACGGGACCGACTTCATCCCGCTCCTCCTCCGCCAGCTGTCGCCCCGTCGGGTCGCCGTCTACGGCACCGCGGCGCCTTGGCTGGACGAGGGGATCGAGCGGCTGAAGGAGCGGACCCCGCACGATTATGTCGATGCCCAGCACGGGTTCCATTCCGTGGAGCATTACATCGCCCGTGCGCGGGAGATTGAGCCCGACGTCATCATCCTGGCCATGGGCATGCCCCGCCAGGAAGAGGTCGCGGCCCAGCTCAAGCGCGCGCTGGACCATAAGGTGCTGATCATCAACGGCGGCGCCATCATCGATTTCCTCGCCGGGCGCTTCACCCGGGCCCCCGCCGCCGTCCAGCGCATCGGGCTGGAATGGGCGTTCCGGCTGGTCCAGGAGCCCCGCCGCCTGTTTCGCCGCTATTGCGTCGGCGCTTTCGGCTTCGCCCACACCGTCATGCTTATGCGCCGTGCCGCCATGCGTTCGTCCAGCGCCCCAGCACCAGCGCCCATGCATAAGGAGCTTTGAGACGTGGAAAACCTGCCCCAAGTCAATCATGGCGGCCATCACGGCGGTCCGCCGGCTCCGGTTCCGGCATGGCCCGCCGCCCCCGGCCCGTCCCGGCGCAGCGAGTTCGAATCCCAGACCCCGTCCATGGGTCCCGACTTCCGCTTCATCCTGCGCGTGCTGGGCAGCCACAAGTGGCTGATCATGGCCATCGTGGTGGTGCTGACCGGCCTGTCGGCCCTGGGCGTCTCCACGCTCAAGGACCAGTACACCTCCGAAGCCCTTCTGCTGGTCGACAACCGGCAGGTCCGCGTCGTCCGCGAGGTCGAGCAGGTGGTGGGCGCGATCCCCACCGAGGACGCGGCGATCCTGAGCGAGATCGAGATCCTGAAGTCGCCGCAGGTGCTGAACCAGGTGGTGAACGATCTCCAGCTCGCCCAGCATCCGGAATTCAACCCGCCGGCGCAGGAGGACGAGACGCTCCCGCTCGTCGAGCGCGCGGTGGCCTACGGCCGCGACCTCGCCTCGCGCTTCTGGGACGGCGCCCCGCCGGCCCCGGTCGCCTGGCTGCTGAGCCATGGTGACGAGGTGGCGCAGGACATCCGGGCGCGCGAGGCGCACGCGGCGCTGGGCAACGACCAGATCATCGCGCGCATCCACCGCAAGCTGGACGTCGCCATCGTCGGCCGGTCGCGCGTGATCCAGGTGCGCTTCACCTCCAAGGAGCCGCAGCTGAGCCGCGACGTGGTGGACGGCATCGTCCGCCGCTACATGGAAACCCGCCAGCAGATGGACCGCGACCTGTCGACCAGCGCGATCTCCTGGCTGCAGGACCGCATCGTCCTGCTGCGCAAGGAGGTGGCCGAGGCCGACGCCAAGGTCGAGGAGGCGCGCGTCAAGGGCGGCCTGCTGAAGGGCGGCACCGGCCTGATGGCCCAGAACGAGCTTGAGCAGACCCGTCTGCGCCTGAGCGAGGCCTCGGCCATCCGCGCCCGCTCGGTCGCCCAGGCCGACACGCTGGAGCGCAACCTGAAGGCCGGCAACTGGAACGCCATCGGCGGCAGCATCGCCTCCCCGGTCGTCGCCCAGCTCCGCGCCACGGTCGCCGCCATCTCCACGGAAATGGCCCAGCTCTCCCGCCAGTACGGGCCGAAGCACCCGCGCATCGTCGAGCTCCAGGGCCGCCTGAACGAGGCCAATTCCTCGCTCCAGCAGGAAATCCGCCGCGAGATCAACGGCGTCCGCGAGGCCGCCCAGGTCGCGGTGGAGCAGGAGACCGCGCTCCGCTCCATGATCACCCGCATGGAGGGCAGCTACGCCACCATGCAGGAGCAGGCCATCCCGCTGCGCACCCTGGAATCGGAGGCGACCGCCAAGCGCCAGCTTCTCGACAGCTTGCTGGGCCGTCTGGAAGAGGTCGAAGCCCAGAAGGACAGCCGCGCCTTCCCGGCCGCCGTCAAGCTGGTCTCCGCGCCGCAGGTGCCGCACGAGCCGTCGGGTCCCTTCCGCGTCCTCCTGCTGCTGGCCGGCTTCGTCGCCGCCCTCGCGCTGGCCGTCTTCAGCGTCTTCGGTCTGGAGCTTCTCCAGCGCCGCATCCACACCCCGGACGCCGTGCGCCGCATCCTGGGCGTCGGCACCGTCCACATCGTGCCGCACCACAGCGACCGCGGGGCCAAGGGTCGGCTCTACAAGATCTTCCAGCGCCACCCCTTCTCGCTGTTCAGCGAATCCCTGCGCGCCCTGTTCCGCAACCATCTGTCGGATCTCGGCCCGGTCGGCGCGCTGGCGGTGACCTCGGCCCGCCCGCAGGACGGCAAGACCTCTCTGACGCTCGCCGTCGCCCAGGTCGCCAGCCAGGCCGGCCGCCGCGTGGTGGTGGTGGACACCGACTTCCGCCGGTCCCGCATGGAAGGGCTGTTCGACCTGTCCACCAAGAAGGGCCTGTCGGACTGGATCGCCGGTGACGCCACGCTCGACGAGATCGTCCACACCTCCGACGACGTGCCCTTCGCCATGGTTCCGGCGGGCAAGCTGAACCCGATGACGCTGGACCGCTTCAACGTCGACAGCCTGGTGCAGCTGATGGCCGGCCTGTCGCCCAGCTTCGATCTGGTGGTGTTCGACACCGCCCCGGCGCTGGCCGTGTCGGATGCCCGCAT
The DNA here is from genome assembly GCF_005222205.1 of Azospirillum brasilense. Classification (NCBI taxonomy): domain Bacteria; kingdom Pseudomonadati; phylum Pseudomonadota; class Alphaproteobacteria; order Rhodospirillales; family Azospirillaceae; genus Azospirillum; species Azospirillum brasilense. The sequence continues at coordinate 1,095,958 of NZ_CP032346.1, forward strand.
CGTCTGCGGTGCCGCCTCGAAGGTTCTGTTCGTCACCCGCTGGGGTCACACCACAGCGAGCGACCTCGACGCGGTGGCCGACCTGGGTCCGATCGACCACAGCAAGTTCGTCTGCGTGATGACCGACGTGAACCTGAAGAAGGCCGCCAGCAAGGGCTACCAGGGTCCGTACAACAGCTACGTCGCCACGCGGAAGTACTACGGCGACCAGACCCTGCGCGCCGCGCCGTAAGCGACGCCTCCTTCCCTCTCCCGTCCCGGGAGAGGGGGCCCGCGAAGCGGGCGGGTGAGGGTACCGCGAGGATCACAGCCTTATCCTCGTGGTACCCTCACCCTTCCCGCGCATCGCGCGGGCCCCTTCCCTCTCCCGGGACGGGAGAGGGAATTTTCATTTCCCATCAAACCACACGAGGCCCGACGCCCATGGCCCAGACCTCGCCAAAAACCACCTCGCCGAAACTCATCTCCTTCACGCGCCGGGATGCGCTGCGCGCCGCCGCCGCGGCCGCGGTGCTGGCGAGTTGCAAGGCCGCCGCCGGTCCCGCCGTCGCCGAGGCAGCGTCCGCGGCGGTGCCCAACCCCACCCTGCGCGACGCCTGCCGGGCCGCCGGCATCCTCCACGGCGCCGCCCGCGACCATCTGATCGAGCCGGAAGACCCCATGCTCGACACGCTGATGGCGCGGGAATGCGACGTGGTGACGCCCGAGAACGGCGGCAAATGGGCCGTCTTCCAGCCGCAGGAGGGCAATTTCGACTGGGGCCGCTTCGACGCCGGGGTGGAGTTGGCCCGCCGCATCGGCGCCAAGCCCAACTGGCACTGCGCGCTGTGGCAGCACATGGGCATGCCCGACTACATGACGCTGCCGGCCAGCCGCCAGCGCGCGCTGGGCATCGGCGAGAGCGCCTATTTCTCGGCCGACGGCACGCTGTCCGAGGACAATTACTGGCCGCGCTTCACCGCCATGGTCGCGGCGGTCAAGCGGCGCTACGGCGACAGCTTCTACCGCATCGACGTGATGAACGAGGCCTTCTTCTGGGAGACCGAGCGCAGCCACCCCCAGGAGCAGGACCGCTACGGCTTCCGCAAGGGCATGTGGTGGGTGGTGGCCGGCGGCGCCAAGGGACCGGAGTGGCTCGACCCCTTCTTCCACCACATCCGCAAGGAATTCCCCTCCGCCAAGCTGGTCATCAACGAGTTCGGCATCGAGATCGACGAGGGCTGGCAGCAGCGCAAGCGCGCCTATTTCCAGACCTGGCTGACCGACGCGGTCAAGCGCGGCGTGCCGATCGACGGGGTGGGGCTGCAAAGCCACCTGATGGCCGGCAAGCCCTACGACCGCGAGGGCATGAAGGGCTTCCTGCGCGCCATGGACCGGCTGGGCCTGCCCATCCACGTCACCGAATTCGACGTGAACGAGAAGCACCTGCCGCGCTCCTGGTCGCGGGCGGAGAAGGACCGCGCCATGGCCTTCCTGGCCGGGCAGTATCTGGGCGACATCGCCGGCAACGCCCGGCTGGCCGAGCTGTGCTGGTGGCACCTGCGCTCGGACCTCAACTACATCGCACGGGAGATGCCGGAGCTGAAGCCCCACCCCTCGCCCTACGACGCGGCGTCGCGCCCGCTGCCGCTGTACGAGGCGTCGGTGCAGGCTCTGCGCGGGCGCAACCGGTCGGGGTGACTCCGGCCGGGACGCGGAGCGTTACCCCTTCCGTCCCCGCTACCCCGCCCGATCGCGCGGTCCGGTCCGCCGTCCGCGCCTGTAAGGATTTCCGACAGCGCCCTTAGATTATCGGAACAGCGGCGTTTCTCCCAACGAGGTGATCTGTGGACACGTTGACGTCGGATGAGCTGGTCGCCCGCTACAAGCGGAAGTTCGGTCTGGCCCCGAACTACCCCCTCAGCGAAACCATGGTCCGCCAGCATTGGGACCTGGAACGCCAGCTCGCCCGCGAGCTGCTGGACTCCCGCCGCGAAGAGCGCTGGACGGTGTTCGAACGCAACTACACCACCCTCTACAGCGAGTGCCCCTGGCTGAACGACGCGGTGGACACCGCGGCGCAGAACGACGAACTGGACTTCCGCCACTTCCTGACGCTGCTCAAGGGCGCGCGGGACGTCTACGAGGTCGGGTCGGGCAAGGGCCGGCTGCTCAGCTATCTGGCCCGCCACGGCCACCGCTGCGTCGCCACCGAGATCACCCGCGAGCGCGGAGAACGCTGGACCGACGAGCGCTCCAACGTGACGTGGCGCTGCTGCGACGGCGTCAATCTCGCCGAGTTCGAGCCGCGCGCCCATTACGACGCCGTCGTCTCCACCCACGTCATCGAGCATCTCCACCCGGAGGACGTGTCCGTGCACCTGTCCAACGTGCACGCCATCCTCAAGCCGGGCGGGCGCTACGTGCTCAGCATGCCGCACAAGCACGCCGGGCCGATGGATCTGTCGGAGGTCTTCGGGCTGGACGAGCCGATCTGCATGCACCTGCGCGAATACACCTGGAGCGAGACCGAGCGCGCGCTGCGCGAGGCCGGCTTCACCCGGATGGAGGCCGTCTACATCGCCCCGATGGCCGTGCGTCGGCGCATGCACATCCATGGGTCCGGGCGCGGGTACCTCGCCTATGTGAAAGCCGTGGAATCCTTCATGGGGGCTATGCCGTTAACCCTGCGGCGCAAGCTCGGCAAGCTCGGCCAGCTCTACCTGTTCCGGCCGGAGGTCTTCATGGTGGCTCACAAAAGTCACGAGGGTTGATGCCACCGACTCCGGAAACCTTTCTGTAACAAGACTTTACACTTTCCCCTCCCCGTGGCCGCAAGGCCCCACTGTGGCGCGGAAACCGCAGCAAAGGCGGTTTTTCGCGCCTCATTCTTTTCACAGCCTATCGTGGCTTTTGAGTCGCATTTCCCTAAAATCCGAAATACCTCGTTAACCAATTGGGCCTCACCTTTGCTCCACCGAAAATGGAGAGAGGTTACTTCCAATGGCAACGACCACCACGGGTCTCGTCGACACGACCTTCGTCGTCAACGCCTCGGGGCAGGCTGCCGGCGGGATCTGGCCGCAGTTCCGGCTGCTCCTGGATGGTGTCAACCTTGGCCAGGCGACGGTCAGCTCGACCAGCGACGGCCGTTACACCTTCAAGGCCCAGGTCGCTCCGGACCAGGCTCACAAGCTGCAGATCGTCTACTTCAACGACGGCTATGTGAACGGGCAGGACCGCAACCTGCTCGTCAAGTCGCTGGAAGTGAACGGCAAGTCCGTCGCCTCCACCAGCTCGCTGGTCAGCTACGACCGCGGCGCCTCCGACGGCAAGGACGTGATCCCCGGCCAGGAAGGCATGTGGTGGGACGGTTCGCTCGATTTCGCGCTGACCAAGGACTATTTCCCGGTTCCGACGCCGCCGGCCCCCGCCGGCAACACCCAGGTCATCCTGAACCTGCAGGGCAACGCGGCGGGCGGAGTCAACGCGCATTTCAACCTGCTGATCGACGGCAAGAAGGTCGGCGAGGGCGTGGCCGGCACCTCGGCCAAGGACTACGCCTTCTCGATCAACGCCACGGCGGATCAGGCGCACAAGGTCCAGATCCAGTACGACAACGACGCCACGGTGAACGGCCAGGACCGCAACCTGCTGGTCAACAAGATCACCATCAACGGCAAGTCGGTCATGCCCACCGACAGCAACGTCACCTATGACAAGGGGGCCTTGGACGGCAAGGACGTGGTCAAGGGCCAGTCCGGCATGTGGTGGAACGGCACGCTGGTGGTGGACGCGGACAAGAGCTTCTTCCCCGGCTCCTCCAACCCCACCACGCCGACCAACCCGCCGGCCCCCACCCCGACGAAGCCGACCCTGTCGGTCAGCGACGTCTCGGTGACCGAGCCGACCGGCAAGACCACCGGCATCGCGCCGGGCTTCCTTCACACCGAAGGCGGCCAGATCATGGACAGCAGCGGCAAGGCCGTGAAGCTGACCGGCGTGAACTGGTTCGGGGCCGAGGGCTACGCCTTCGCGCCGCAGGGGCTGTGGATGGACAGCTACCAGAGCCACATGAACCAGATGAAGGATCTGGGCTTCAACACCATCCGCCTGCCCTACTCCGACGCGATGCTCGACAACGGCCGTATGCCGACCGGCATCGACTATTCGAAGAACCCCGACCTGCGCGGCAAGACCTCGCTGGAGGTCTTCGACAAGATCATCGACTACGCCGACAAGATCGGCATGAAGATCATCCTCGACCACCACCGCTCCGGCGATGGCGCGTCGGCCAACGAGAACGGGCTCTGGTACACCAGCCAGTACCCGGAATCGAAGATGATCGAAAACTGGAAGATGCTGGCGACCCGTTACAAGGGCAACGACGCCGTCATCGGCGCCGACCTGCACAACGAGCCGCACAACCCGGCGACTTGGGGCGACGGCGGTCCCAACGACTGGGCCCGCGCCGCGGAGCGCATCGGCAACGCCATCCAGTCGGTCAACAAGGACTGGCTGCTGATCGTCGAAGGCATCGAGACCTATCAGAACCAGTGGTACTGGTGGGGCGGCAACCTGCTGGGCGAGAAGAACTACGAGGTCAAGTTCAACACGCCGGACAAGCTGGTCTATTCGGTCCACGATTACGGCCCGTCGCTCTACATGATGGACTGGTTCAAGGACGCCAACTTCCCGAACAACATGCCGGCGAAGTGGAACCAGATGTGGGGCCACTTCATCCAGAACGACGAGACCCCGATCCTGGTCGGCGAGTTCGGCAGCCGCATGGAGACCGCCATCGACAAGGCCTGGATGCCCAAGCTGATCCAGTACATGAACGGCGACTGGAACGGCGACGGCAAGATCGACCTCGCCGCGGGCGACCAGGGGGCGAGCTGGACCTACTGGGCCTGGAGCCCCGGTTCGGGCGACACCGGCGGCATCATGAACGACAGCTGGCAGGTGGACTACAACAAGTACAACGCCATCAAGTCCGGCCTGTACAGCAGCACCGCCGCCAGCCCGGTCACCACCGACGCGGTGTTCACGGTGAAGCTGTCCCAGGCCTACAGCCAGACGGTGACGGTGGACTACGCCACGGCGGACGGCACGGCCAAGGCCGGGTCGGACTATCTGGCGACCAGCGGCAAGCTGACCTTCGCCGCCGGCGAGACCACCAAGACGGTCGCCGTCAAGGTGCTGAGCGACGACGTGACCGAGGGGATCGAGAACTTCTCCCTGAAGCTCTCCAACCCGACGCAGGCGACCATCGCCGACGGAACCGGCGTGGGCACCATCAACCCGCCGGGCACCGCCCAGGCCCTGTCGGCGGACCTGCTGGCCCACAGCCTGGCCCAGGACACGGCGACGGTGCAGTCGGTGGGCGTGCAGTCCGCGCTCGACCTGTCCTCGGTCGACTTCTCGCACATGATGACGGTGGACGCCGTGAACCTGATGCTTGAGCATCAGGCCGCGTAACGATCGCCGAAGCGGACCATGAGGAAGGGCCGGCGGAGCGATCCGCCGGCCCTTTCCGTTTTCGGGGGATGCGCCTTCAGGACGCCGATTGCAGGCGGCGGACGCGGCCCAGCAGCAGCTTGCCCAGCATCGCCCGGCCCGCCGATCCCATGCCCGGACCGAACACCGCCGCCGCCAGGAACATCAGCACCAGCAGCACCTTCTCGGCGGTGAAGGCCGGGTCGACCGCGATGCCGAACAGGTACCATCCCGCCGCGTAGGCGAAGGCCGCCGGCACCAGGATCCAGCCGATGCGCACGGCGTTCAGCGGGACCTCGTCGCGGCAGATGCGGCGGCGCACCGTCTCGGTCAGGACGATCTGGAAGACCTCGCGCCCGAGGTTGGCCAGAGCGGCGCCGAGCAGGCCCCACTGCCAGACCAACGCCAGGGCCAGGGCCGAGCCCACCGCGAGGCTGGCCGCGGAGATCCAGGGCAGCACGCCGACGCGCTTGGCCTTCAGGATCGCCACCTCCGGGTTCATCCGCACCCCGTGCAGCACATAGGCCAGCACCAGGAAGGGCATGCTGGTCAGCACCGGCGTGTAGTCGGCGGACGCGATCAGCCAGAGGATTTCCGGCGCGGTCAGCGCCAACCCCAACCCGGCCCCGGTCAGCAGGACGACGAACAGGTGGAAGACGAAATCCGCCTGGGCGTGGTCCGCGGCGCCATGCTGGGACTCCAGCCGGCTGACCGACCAGATCTGCAGGAAGGAGGCGGTCAGGAACATGAAAAGGATCTGCGACAGCCGCATCCCGAAGGCGAACAGCCCCACCGCCGCCGTGGACAGCAGGATGTTCAGCAGCCAGCGCGAGACGAAGTTGTTGGCGATGTCGAGCAGCGACTGCGGCGCGTAGGGCAGCCCCAGCGCCGCCACCCGCTTCAGGATCGGCAGGGAGAAGGAGAAGCCGGTGTCCTTCAGGATCGCCACCACCAGCAGGAGGCCGAGCGCCAGGAAGGACGCGCCGTTCGCCAGGAAGATGCCCTCCACCCCGAGGCCGAGCGCCCACAGGAACAGCAGGTTGAAGGCGAGCAGGGCGACCACCTTGGCCAGCGACACCAGCAGGCACAGGCCCGACCGCTTGCGCGCCCGGTAATAGGCCAGCGCCAGCTCGAACAGGGTGGTCAGGGCGACGCCGGCGAGCGCGATCGCCATCACCGCCGCGTGGCCGGTGTCGCCGAACATCGCCCAGCTTCCCGCCATGCCCAGCGGCCAGGCCAGCCCGACCATCGCCACCGACGTGCCGACCACCGCCAGCAGGCAGGTGCTGGCGACGCGGCGCCGGTCGCCCTCCTCCGTGTGTTCGAAATAGACGGCGGTGAAGGCGTTGTTCATGCCGATCATCAGCATGACCGCCAGCAGGTCGGCGACCACCACCACCAGCGCGTAGACGCCGAACTCGGAAGGGCTGAGAAGCCGGGTGTAGAGCGGCAGGAGCAGAAGCCCGGCAGCCCGGTTCACCACGTTGGCCAGCATGAACAGCCAACCGTGTTTCAAGATCGTCGCTGCTTCGGACGCCATCAGGAACTCCGCCTAGAACTCCGGTGGGGCGGCTCTGCCGCACCCGCGAACGCAATTCCGATGATTGGAACCGGACCGGGACGTTTCAATTTCGCGTTGGTGCCGTCGTCGTCCTCTTCGGACTTATCCCGATGGCAACCTGTGCCCCCACCCCGGCCCTCCCCCGCTGCGCAGGGGAGGGAGATGATCGCGGAGCGGCGGCGGTCCCCTCCCCTGCGAAAGCGGGGGAGGGTCAGGGAGGGGGCAATCGGCCGAACCACCCGGCAGACAACCGACCCAGCCTGCGAGGGTGCTCCACAGCGATCAACGGGGCGTTCGAGACACCGTCTCATCCGGAATCGCCCGACGGTTTCTTATGGGATACGTCCGCGCCTCCGCCTCGGCGGGACGGGCAGACCAACCCGGGGAAATCCACCGCCAGCCGGCGCCGCACCCAACCATAGGGGACCGGGAACATCCCCCGAATACCCCCAATTTGCGGGGAGGAAAGGAGTAGCCGGGGAGCGGCGGTGGCAGCGCCGCCACCGATCCGGATGATCCGGACGAAGTCACCCGCTTTCCTTAATCTCTTCAAACTCACCCAGGGGAATCCACTCTGGATGTAAGGGGTATCGCCGCTGGCCGAGGAGGCCTCTTGTGATTTGTTGATTGACGGCAGCCTTTATCCTAATTCGTGGAGAACAGCGCAACCTTCTGATCTGTCTGCACAGAGGCGAGGCATGCGCTGATATTTGTGTGTCTTTCTGAACACAGAAAGACTCAAAGAAAAAGCTGATGAGAGACCGTCTTACGCTGCGGCGCGTTAGGTCAGGCGCGAGACGGATGACATTCCGTTTCACACATAAATGGGACCTGCGATGAGCAAACTCGACCCAGAAGCGGTCATCAACCTGGCCCCGGTTAAGAAGACGGCCATGCCGACGGTGGGACCCGGGCTGCTGTTGGCGCTGTCCGACGGCTTCATGCTCGCCCTGCTCGGCTGGACGCTCATCCAACTGTTCGGGAGCGACACCCTGTCCGCCGAGGCGGACCTGTCGCAGCGCGCCCTGGTCACCGGCCTGATGCTGGTGCCGCTGGTGAAATCGGTCTTCGGCATTTATTCGCTGGGCCGCTTCGACTATCTGGAGCGCACCCGCCGCACCTTCCAGGCCGCCCTGCTCTCGGTCGCCGTTCTGGCCGTGCCCTTCATCGTGATGGACGGCTTCCGCTCCTTCTTCGTCGAGGCGCTGTCGGTCGCTCTCATCGGCTTCGCGATCACCTACGCCGCCGACCTGCTGCTGGTGCACGGCCTGATGGCCAGCGCGCTGAACTGGCGCACCCCGGTGGTCATCGTCGGCGCCGGCCCGCAGGGTGCGGCCATTGCCGAGAAGCTGCAGCGCCTGCCCTGGCTGGGGATGCGCCCGGTCTGCTTCTTCGACGACGACGACACGCTGTGGCAGACCCGCGTCGCCAACCTGCCGGTGGTCGGCTCGACCGACCTGCTCGCCAAGTCCCCGGCCTACGCCCAGCAGGCCCAGGCCGCCATCGTCGCCGACATCGGGCGCCACAAGAACGAGCTGACGACCCTGGTCGAACGGCTGCCCTTCAAGCAGGTCTACTGCCTGCTGGGCGAGGGCAACGTCAGCGCGGTGGACGCCACCTACCACAACCTGCACGGCTCGCTGGCCCTGCGCGTCTCGGTGCGGCCGCCGACCAGCTACCTGCGCATCCGCCGCGCGCTGGACATCCTGCTGTCGGGCATCCTGCTGGTGGCGGTGGCGCCGCTGATGCTGGGCATCGCCGCGGCGATCCGGCTGGACAGCCCCGGCCCGGTCATGTTCCGCCAGAAGCGCTGGGCCGGCGGCGACAAGACCTTCGACGTGCTGAAGTTCCGCTCGATGCACATCAACGCGGAGGAGCATCTCCAGCGCCTGCTGGAGAACGATCCGAAGATGCGCGAAGAGTACATGACCTACCACAAGCTGACCTACGACCCGCGCATCACCCCGGTCGGCCGCTTCCTGCGCAAGACCTCGCTCGACGAGCTGCCGCAGCTGGTGAACATCCTGATGGGCGACATGAGCCTGATCGGCCCGCGCGCCTACATGCCGAAGGAACTGCCGGAGGTCGGCGCCTCCGCGGACGTCATCGGCTCCGTCCGTCCGGGCCTGACCGGCTACTGGCAGGTGTCGGGGCGCCACCGCACCACCTTCCAGGAACGCGTCGCCATGGACGTCTTCTACGTCCGCAACTGCGGCCTGCTGTTCGACTTCTACATCCTGTGCAAGACCGCGGTGATCGTCCTCAAAGGCGACGGGTCGTGACCCTGCGGCGCCCCATCCAGGCCCCTCTTCCCACCCGGGAGAGGGGCCTTCCCTTTTCTGGGGTTCCGTCCGGACCCGGGCCGCATATGCCCTGCGGGACCCGCAAGATCGGGGTGGGTGGCCCAACCGGAGGTAGCCCCGACGGCGACGGCCTCCTTAGGCCTAATGCCTCCGCCCGGCTACAGGTCCGGGCATCGGGTTGGCATCTTCAGAAAACGATGCGGTGCGCCCGTCATGGGCGTTCACTGCCATAGCAGCCCTTTTCACCGGAACAGCGGCCCCATGAAAGTCCTCGAAGTTCTGGAAAAGAGCATCACCGTCTTCTGCATCGTCTCGTTCGGCGGGTCGGTGCTTCCGGCGCTGCTGACCGGAGGCGGCGCGACCGATCCGGACGCGCCGGGCGCGGTGATCTACTTCATGGCCGTCTACGTCATGATCCTGGGCCTGATCGCGCTGCGGCCCAGCCTGGCCTTCCGCATCCCGACGGGAAGCCCGGCGGTGTCGCTGATCGTGGCGCTGGCCTTCCTGTCGGCCCTGTGGTCGATCTACCCGGACGTGACGCTGCGCCGCGCGGTGGCCTTCCTGTTCACCACCGCCTTCGCCGTCTATCTCGCCCTGCGCTACACCTTTCCGGAGATCGTCCGGATGCTGGCGACGGGCCTGTCGATCCTGATGGTGCTGTCCTACGCCTCGGTCTTCGCCATGCCGGCGGTCGGGCTCGACCACGAGCAGCATGTCGGCGCCTGGAAGGGCATCTTCTGGCAGAAGAACGTGACGGGCCGCATGATGGTCTGGCTGGTGCTCTGCCTGCTCTGGCTCGACTGGACGCGCGAGGGCAAGCGCTGGGTGGTCCGCCCGCTGCTGCTGATGGCCCTGCTGCTGATCGTGATGAGCCGGTCGGGCACCGGCCTGGTGACCTCGATCCTGGTCGCCGGCCTGCTGCTGGTCAGCGGCTTCGTGCGCGGCGGCATCCGCAGCTTCGCGCCGGCCATGGCCTTCGTCCTGCTGGTCGCGGTGGTCGGCATCACCAGCGGCACGACCTTCTGGCACGACATCCTCTACATGCTGGGCCGCGATCCGACGCTGACCGGGCGCACGGTGCTGTGGGAACACACGCTGATGTCGATCCAGGACCGCTTCCTGCTCGGCTGGGGCTACGGCGCCTACTGGTACGGGGCCTACGGTCCGGGCAGCACCTTCACCCAGGGCTGGGGCATCAACTCCGCCCACAACGGGTGGATGGAGGCGTGGCTCGACCTCGGCCTGCCCGGCGTGATCCTGACGGCGATGCTGATGGGCCGCCTGCTGATCCAGGGCTTCGGCGCCATCCGCTACAGCGAGAACCGCGCCGAGCCCGCCTGGATCTTCACCGTCGGCTGCGCCCTGCTGCTGATCTCGGTGTCGGAGAGCGTGTTCCTGGAACGCCATTCCCTGAACTGGATCGTGCTGGTGATCGCGGTGACCCGCCTCGTGCAGCGCCGCCGCTGGGCGAAGATGCAGGCCCGCATGCAGGACCAGCAGCAGGCGTACAACGCCGGCTTCGCCAGCTCCTCCCCCTACGGAACCTCCTACGGCGGGCCGCCGGCCGCCGGCTGGAGCGGTCCGGCCCGGCCCGGCTGACGGACGGAGGCCCCCGCATGTTCCATCCCCCGAAATCTCCGTCGCGACAGAAGGTAGTGTCATGACGCCCCCGCAAGAGATGGTCACCGTCGTCATCCCCACCCGCAACCGGCCGGACATGGTCGCGCGGGCGGTGGAAAGCGCCCTGGCCCAGACCTACGCCCCGCTCGAAGTCGTCGTCGTCATCGACGGCCCCGACCCCGCCACCGAGGAGCGTCTGAGGGCGTTCGGCGATCCGCGGCTGACCGTGATCGCGCTGGAACAGAACCGCGGCGCCGCCGGCGCCCGCAATCTGGGCGTGGAGCGCGCGAAGGGCGCCTGGATCGCCTTCCTCGACGACGACGACGAATGGATGCCGGGCAAGATCGCCCTGCAGATGGCCGCCCGCCCGCCCGGCGTGCGCTACCCGATCATGAGCTGCCGCTGCAAGGTGGTCACCGCCCGCGGCGACTTCGAATGGCCGCGGCGCCTGTGCACCCCGCGGGACCGGATCGGCGACTACCTGTTCGTCCGGCACGGGCTGTTCAAGGGCGAGACCTTCGCCCCCACCACCACCCTGCTGGCGCCGAAGGCGCTGCTCCAGCGCCAGCCGATCCCCAAGTCGGCCTTCGACGACTGGGAGTGGCTGATCTCCTGCGGGCAGATCGAAAGCTGCGCCCTGGTGACGGTGCCGGAGGTGCTGGCGATCCACTACACGGAATCGGACCGCATCACCCTGTCCACCTGCCACAACATCGACATGGCCCTGAACTGGGCGGAGTCGGTGCGGCCGAAGCTGTCGCCCCGCGCCTACGCCAGCCTGCTGCTCCAGGCCACCGGCGGCGAGCAGGCGGCACGAACCCCGGCGGTGCGCAAGCGCATCCTGAAATCGGCGCTGCGGGACGGCGCGCCGACCCCGATGGCGCTGACCACCTTCCTGATGCACTCGCTGATGCCGGTCGGGCTGCGGCGCCGGCTGCGTCAGGCCATCTTCTCGGCTCCCGGCGCGGCGTGAGGTCAGAATGGGTTTGATCGACAGGGGTTTCCGGCGCAGGAAGGCGTCCCGCGCCTGCATTGTCTTCGCCACCCCCGGCGCCCTGGACGGCGGCGGGGGGATCGGACGGATGACGGGCTACATCGTCGACGCCTTCCGGAACAGCCCCTCCGGCCCGGACACCGTGGTGCTCGACACCCGTGGCAGCGGCAGCGCCCTGCTGTCGCCGGTCTATCTGGCCGGCACGCTGGCGCGGCTGGGCGCCCTGATGCTGCGCCGCCGCCCGACGATCGTGCACATCAACGTGTCGGAGAACGCCAGCGTCTGGCGCAAGGCGGTGGTCCAGCTCTTCGCCGGGCTGTTCTCCTGCCCCACGGTGGTGCATCTGCACGGCGCGTCCTTCATGGAGTATTTCGACAAGGGGCCGGTGTCCCGCGCGATCAGCCGCTGGCTGTTCGACCGCTGCGGCGTCGCGCTGGTGCTGGGCGAGAGCTGGCGGAACTTCCTGGTGCAGTCGGTCGGGACGGACCCGCACAAGGTGCGCGTGCTCTACAACGCCGTGCCGGACATCGGCGCCGACCTGCCGGTCCGCGCGGCGCCGCCGGAGGGGGCCATCGTGTCGCTCCTGGTGCTCGCCAACCTGTCGGAGCGCAAGGGCATCGGCACGCTGCTGCGTTCCTGCCGGCTGCTGAAGGACCGAGGGTTCCGCTTCCGCGTGACCATCGGCGGCGGCGGCGACGTCGAGGGCTACCGCCGCATGGCGGCGGAGCTGGGCGTGGACGGCGAATGCCGGTTCGAGGGCTGGATCTCCCGCGAGCAGGCGCACGCCCATCTGCGCGACCACGACATGCTGCTGCTGCCCTCGACCCACGAGGGGTTGCCCATGGTGATCCTGGAGGCGCTGTCCACCGGCATGCCGGTCGTCACCACCCCGGTCGGCTCGATCCCGGAGGTGCTGACCGACGGAGAGACGGCGCGCATCGTCCCGGTCAACGACCCGGAGGCGCTGGCCCACGCGGTCCGCGACCTCTCCGCCCGGCCGGCGCTCTACGCGCGTCTGTCGGCGGAGGGGCGGCGGCTGTTCCTGGAGAAATTCGTCATCGAGTCCTATGGCCGCAGCCTTCAGGACATCTATGCGGAGCTGAACCGTCCCGACGCCGTTCGGCGCCCCTCTCTGGGGGCGCTGCCCGACGCCGCGGCGGCCAAGCCATCGCTGACCCGCGCGGGCCGACAGTAAGAACCCATTTTCTCCGCGGGGTCCTTTAATTCCTTCCTCCCTGAAGCTTCGCGAGGGGAGCGCGACAGTCAGGAGCGGATATGATCTACATCGTTTCACCCGGCGGCACGCTCGAAAAGGGCGGCATGGGGCGAATCGTCGACAACTTCACGACGGACCTGCGGGAGAACCGCCCCGACGTGAAGTTCGAGGTGATCGACAGTTACGGACCGAACGCGAAATTCCACCTGATGCCCTTCTACTTCGCCGCCGCGCTGCTGCGCCTGTTCGGCTGCTTCGTCACCGGCAAGGCCCAGCTCGTGCACATCCACATGGCCGAGTACGGCAGCGTGCTGCGCAAGGGGCTGATCGTCGCCATGGCCTCGCTGTTCCGGGTGCCGGTCGTCCTGCATCTGCACGGCGGCCGCTTCCCGAAGCATTACGAGGACGCCAAGCCGCTGTCCCGCTGGGCCATCCGCCACATGATGGAGATGACCAGCGAGGTGGTGGTGCTGGGTGAATACTGGCGCAACTGGGTGGTCACCACCTTCCCGGCGGTGCGCCGCACGACCCTGCTGCACAACGCCGTGCCGGGGCCGGAGACGATCCCGGAGCGCGCGGAGGACGGGCCGGTGCGCCTGCTGTTCCTCGGCCGCCTGATCAAGCTGAAGGGCATCGACGTGCTGCTCGACGCGTTGGCGTCGGAGGCCTGCCGCGGTCGCTCCTGGCAGCTGACCATCGCCGGCGACGGCGACCTGGAGACCTACCGCGCCCAGGCCAGGGCGCTGGGGCTGGAGGAGCGCGTGCGCTTCACCGGCTGGCTCGACCAGACCGGCTGCCGCAAGGAGCTGGTGCAGGCCCATGTGCTGGTCCAGCCTTCGATGTTCGAGGGGCTGCCGATGTCGGTGCTGGAGGCCATGGCCAACGGCCTGACCATCGTCGCCACCCCGGTCGGCAGCGTGGGCGACGCCATCGCCGACGAGGAGACCGGCCTGCTGGTGCCGCCGGGCGACCGGGCGGCCCTGGCCGACGCGCTGGCCCGCGTGATCGACGACGCGGAGCTGCGCCGCCGGCTGGGCCAGGGTGCCCGCCGCCGCTTCGAACGCCAGTTCGACATCGCCGTCTACCGGGAGCGCATCGTGGAGATCTACCGCCGCAACGCCCGTGGCTGGATGTCCGAGCCGGCGCCAACGGCCTCCATCGGGCCGCGCCGGGCGCGCTCCGGCTGACGATCCCGCCGATCCGGGCCCGGTTCCGAACCGGGCCCGTCCTGCCTTTCAACCGGTCCGCAACCGCCTCGCCAGCCTTGAACAAAGGACCGGAACCACAGCAGAGGTCCAATCCCCATGAAGCAAGCCATCGCGGCTGGAATCGTGCGCTGGACGGGAGTCGGTGCCCTGTTCCGAAATCTGTTCGCGCGCCGGAACGTGACCATCGTCGTGTATCACGATCCGGACCCGGAGGTGATGCGCGCGCATCTCGCCTGGTACGCCGAACGCTACAGCTTCACCACGCTGGACGCGGTGGCCGATGCGCTGGAAAGCGGGCGGTGGGGTGACCTGCCGCCCTATCCGCTTGTCGTCACCTTCGACGACGGCCACCGCAACAACGCCCGCCTGGAACCCCTGTTCAAGGAGTTCGGGGTGCGCCCGACCATCTACCTGTGCAGCCGCGTGGTCGGCACCGCCCGCCCCTACTGGTGGAAGACCGCCGCCGCCGGACGAATCGGCGCCGAGACGCTGAAACGCCTGCCCGACCCGGAACGCCGCCGCCGGCTCGCCGAGGCCGGTGACGACCCCGACCGGGACGGCGCCGACCGCCAGTCGCTGACCTGGGACGAGGTCCGGCATCTGGCCGCCGTCACCGATTACGGCGCCCACACCCGCACCCACCCGATCCTCCTGCAGTGCGACGACCAGCGCTGCGCCGACGAGATCGCGCTGTGCAAGACCGAGCTGGAGGAGGCCACCGGCCTGCCCTGCCGTCATTTCGCTTTCCCCAACGGCGATTTCAGCGACCGCGAGGTGGCGATCATCCGGCAGGCCGGCTACCGCACCGCCCGCACCATCGATCCGGGCTGGAACGGCCCGAAGGCCGACCCGCTGCGGCTGCACGCCGTGCCGATTTCCGACGACGCCTCGGTCGACTGGCTGTCGGTGCAGGTGACCGGCATTCCGGCCTGGCTGCGCAAGCGCAAGAACGGCGGCGTCGCGCCGGCCCCGACCCCGACGCACGGCGATCCGCTGCCGGCGGCGTGATCCCAGCGACGCGCGTTCCTCCTTGCCCCCTCCCGAACCCTCCCCCGCTCCGCAGGGGAGGGGACGTGATTCTCCCTCCCCTGCGGAGCGGGGGAGGGTCGGGGTGGGGGCTCGTACGCCCGCCCCTCAGCAACCATGACGAGAGCGATAGGCCCTCCTACGCCGCAAGTCAGAGAGGGTTCCCCAAGAGTACGAGAAGGTATTCCCTGCTCAATTGCAATGACCCTGAGTGGTTAGCCACTGTCTTCACCGCCCGGTCATCCTTTGCACTCTCGAAAACACCGCATTCGAATGCAATAAAGAATGACGTACTCGGCGGCGTTGCCGGAACCTCACTGCAAAGAACGGGAAATGCCTTTCCCAATCCCACGCAACGAGGCGGTAACACCGAAAGGAACGGACCAGCCCCTTTGGAGTAACTCCCAACGAGGCTGACCACCGTCCCGAACTGCCGGCCAAGGATCGACGACCAAACCCACAGGAGTTGCCAGCGACATGCGGACCGCCATCACCACCGAGACGACGACCCTGAGCGCACCCGCCACCCAGGAAATCCGCGCCTTCATCGTGGAGAACTTCCTGCTCGGCAGCGACTCCGGCTTCGACAACGCCGAATCCCTGCTGGAAACCGGCATCATCGACTCCACCGGCATCATGCACGTCGTGGCCTTCCTCGAGGAGCACTTCGGCATCATCGTCGAGGACGAGGACATGGTGGCCGACAACCTCGAATCGGTCAGCCGCATCGCCGCCTATGTCGAGCGCAAGCGGGCCCTGAAGGACGCGGCCTGATCCTTCCGCCAGGACGGAACGGGTCATCGGAACAGTCACCGAAGCCAGGCAAGGGAACAGCGTCATGGCGCACCTGCTTCATCAGTTCCTCAGCGAAACCGCCGCAAGGCGGCCGCACCACACCGCGCTGATCGCGGGGGAGAACGCCGTCACCTTCGCCGAACTGGACCGCCAGAGCGACGCCGTCGCCTGCGCGCTCCAGTCCGCCGGGGTGGTGCGCGGCGACCGTGTGGCGGTCATGCTGGAGAACTCGATCGAGTATGTCGCGGGCCTGTTCGGCGCGCTCAAGGCCGGGGCCGTCTATGTCCCCGTCAACCCGTCCACCAAGGCGGACAAGCTGGCCTACATCCTGACCGACGCCGGCGTGCGGGCGCTCATCGCGCCCTCCGCGCTCGCCCGGCAAGTTGTGCCGGCGGCTGGTGAGGCATCCCACCTCGCCACCACGCTGTGGGTCGGGCCCGCCGTGCCGGCCGGGGCCGGCGGGCTCTCCTTCACAGACATCGTGGCCACCCACCCGGACCCTCAGTCCGGAGGCTCCAAGCCGCAGAACCGCGGCCTGATCGACCAGGATCTGGCCGCCATCCTCTACACCTCGGGAACCACCGGGCGGCCCAAGGGCGTGATGCTCAGCCACGCCGCGCTGGTGAACACCACCTGGTCGATCTCCACCTATCTGGAGAACACGCCCGACGACGTCGTGATGTGCGTCCTGCCGCTGACCTTCGGGTACGGCCTGTCGCAGATCCTGACGGGCGCGCGCGTCGGCTTCACGGTGGTCCTGGAACGCTCCTTCGCCTTCCCGGCGGAAACGCTGGCGCGCATGGTGAAGCACCGCATCACCGGCTTGCCCGGCGTGCCGACCTTCTTCTCCACGCTGCTGGGGATGGAGGCGCTGAAGACCGCCGACCTGTCCTCCCTGCGCTACCTGACCAACGCGGCGGCCCCGCTGCCGACCGCCCACATCGACCGCCTGCGCGAGCGCTTCCCGGATGCTGCCTTCTATTCGATGTACGGCATGACGGAATGCTGCACCCGCATCTGCTACCTCGACCCGCGCGACCTCGGCACCAAGACCGCCTCGGTGGGCCGGGCCATCCCCAACTGCGAAGCCTACGTGGTGGACGAGTTGGGCAACCGCGCCGCCCCCGGCGAGGTTGGCGAGTTGGTGGTCCGCGGCGCCAACGTGATGCGCGGCTACTGGAACCGCCCGGAGGACACCGCCAAGCGCCTGCGCAGCGGGCCGCAGGGCGAGACTCTCCTCTACACCGGCGACCTCTTCACCATGGACGCCGACGGCTGCCTCTACTTCGTCAGCCGCAAGGACGACGTGTTCAAGTGCCGCGGCGAGAAGGTCAGCCCCAAGGAGGTCGAGAACGCCCTCTACGAGCTGGAAGCCGTGGTCGAGGCCGCCGTGCTCGGCGTGCCCGATCCCGCCGACGGCATGGCGGTGAAGGCCTATCTGGTCGTCCGCCCCGGCGCCACCCTGACCGAGATGGCGATCCGCCAGCACTGCCGGGGCCGCCTGGAAAGCCATCTGGTGCCCAAATTCATCGAGATCCGCGACGAGTTGCCGAAGACCGAGTCCGGCAAGATCAGGCGCGCGACGCTCGCCGAAACCGCCTGACCCTTTTCCGCCTGACTTCCTCCCGCTGGCCTTCAACACACAGGAGAACGTGCGATGTGTGGTGTCGCCGGAGTTCTCGCCGGGCCGCGTGCCGAGCCCGCCGGACTCGACGAACTGAAGCGCATGATCGCCATGATCGGGCACCGTGGCCCGGACGGCTACGGCTTCTACCGCGACGGGCGGATCGGGCTTGCCCACGCGCGCCTCAGCATCGTCGGTCTGGCCGGCGGCTTCCAGCCGATCCACAACGAGGAACGGACTCTGTGGATCACCTTCAACGGCGAGATCTTCAACCACGTCGAGCTGCGGCGTGACCTGGAGGCGCGCGGGCACCGCTTCTACACCCGCACCGACACCGAGGTGATCGTCCACGCCTTCGAGGAGTACGGCCCCGCCGCCTGGGCCAAGCTGAACGGCCAGTTCGCCATCGGCCTGTGGGACGCGGTGAAGCGCGAGCTGTGGCTGGTCCGCGACCGGCTGGGCATCCTGCCGCTGTTCTACGCCCGCAGCGGCGACCATCTCGCCTTCGCGTCGGAGGCCAAGGCCCTGTTCGGCGGCGGCCGGATCGAGCCGCGCTTCGACGCCGCCCGCCTCGCCCAGGTCTTCACCCACTGGAGCGTCGCCCCCCAGGGCAGCGTCTTCGCCGGGGTGCAGAGCGTGCCGCCGGCCACCGCCATCCGCATCGACGCCGACCTGCGCCTGCACGAGGCCCGCTATTGGGAGCCGGACATGGCCGGCGATCCCGCCCTGTCCGGCATCACGCTGGACGAGGCGGCGGACCGGCTGGAGGAGAAGCTGCTCGACGCCATCCGCCTGCGGCTGCGCGCCGACGTGCCGGTGGGTGTCTACATCAGCGGCGGGCTGGACAGCTCGGTCATCGCGGCGCTGGCCCGCAAGCTCGACACCACGCAGATGCACAGCTTCGGCGTGCGCTTCGCCGACAACGCCTTCGACGAGACGCCGCAGCAGCGGCTGGTCGCCGGCCATGTCGGGACGGAGCATCACGACATCCTCTGCACGGCGGAGGACATCCAGGCGGCCCTGCCCGACGTGATCTGGCACGGCGAATCGCCGCTGGTCCGCACCGCCCCGGCGCCGCTCTTTCTGCTCTCCCGCCTCGTCCGCGACAGCGGCATCCGCGTCGTGCTGTCCGGCGAGGGCGCCGACGAATGGCTGGCCGGCTACGACATCTTCAAGGAGGACAAGGTCCGCCGCTTCTGGGCGCGGCAGCCGCACTCCACGGCGCGCCCGAAGCTGCTCAGCCGCATCCATCCCTACGCCGCCACCAGCGGCCAGAAGGACAGCCCGCTCTGGCAGGCCTTCTGGAAGCGCGGCATGACGGAGACGGACGATCCCTTCTACGCCCACCGCATCCGCTGGCAGAACACCGCCTGGACCCAGCGCCTGCTGGCGCCGGACGTGCGCTCGGCCGCCAACGCGCAGGCCTTCGACGAGGTCGTCGCCGCCCATCTGCCCGCCGGCTGGTCGCGCTGGAGCCCGCTCGCCCGCACCCAGTGGACGGAGATCGCCGCCTTCATGTCGCCCTACCTGCTGACCAGCCAGGGCGACCGGGTGGCGATGGCCAACAGCATCGAGGTCCGCTATCCCTTCCTCGACCCGGAGGTGGACGACCTCTGCGCCGCCCTGCCCGACCGGGTCAAGATGCTGGGGCTGCGCGACAAGCTGGCGCTGCGCCGCGTCGCCTCGCGCCTGTTGCCGGCGGAGATCTTCCACCGCCCGAAGCGCCCTTACCGCGCCCCGATGACCACCGCCCTCTTCGGCGCCCAGGCCCCGGCCTATGTCCAGGACCTGCTGTCGGAGGAGTCGCTGAACCGCTACGGGCTGGTCGACGCCGCCGGCGTCGCCGCACTCGCCGCCAAGGCCCACCGCACCGACGGCCGCATGGCCGGCGAGCGTGAGGAGATGGCCCTGGTCGGCGTGCTCACCCTCCAGATGCTCGCCCGGAACGTGCTGGACGAGCTTCCGGGCCGGGCCTCGACGCTCCGCGCCCGCTTGGACGCCGCACCCATCCACATTCTCGAAGAGCATTTGGACAGCGCCGCCGCCGCCTGATCCGGCGGACCGGCGCGGTCCCCAAGGCACAGTCCTTCTCACAGTCCCCTTCTCACAGTCGATGCAACAACGCCAACCGGGAAAACCGACACCATGCTGAACGCCCTGCATCCCTTCGACGCCAACGCCCTCTCGCTCGACTGCGCGGCGGCTGCCCGGGAGATCGAACAGTTCATCCAGCGCACCGTCGCCCACGACCTGAAGCGCCAGGGCATCGTGCTCGGCGTGTCCGGCGGCATCGACAGCTCGGTCTGCGCGGCGTTGGCCGTTCGCGCGCTCGGGCCGGAGCGCGTCCTGGCCATCCTGATGCCGGAGAAGGAATCCTCGCCGGACAGCACCCGCCGCGGCCGGTTGCTCTGTGAGAGCCTGGGCATCGAGCCGATCATGGAGAACCTTACCGCTCCGCTGACCGCGCTCGGCTGCTACGACCGCCGCGACAGCGCCATCCGCCGCCTCTTCCCGGAATACGGGCCGGGCTGGAAGCAGAAGATCGGTCTGGCCGCCGGCCTGCTCGACGCCGACCGCGTCAACTACTTCACCATGACGGTGGAGTCGCCGGAGGGCGACCGCCAGACCAGCCGCATGCCGGTGGACGTCTATCTGTCGGTGGTTGCCGCCACCAACCTGAAGCAGCGCGTCCGCAAGACCATGGAATACACCCACGCCGACCGGCTGAACTACGCGGTCCTCGGCACCCCGAACCGGCTGGAGTATGAGCTGGGCTTCTTCGTGCGCGGCGGCGACGGTCTGGCCGACCTGAAGCCGATCGCCCACCTGTTCAAGACCCAGGTCTACCAGATGGCCGCCTATCTCGGCCTGCCCGACGACATCCAGAGCCAGTCGCCGAGCACCGACACCTACACCCTGCCGCAGTCGCAGGAGGAGTTCTACTACGCCATCCCCTACGACAAGCTGGACCTGGCGCTCTGCGCCTACGGCCGTGGCGTGCCGGAGGACGAGGCGGCCCGCGCCCTCAACCTGTCGGTCGAGCAGGTCCGCCGCGTCTACAAGGACATCGTCCTGAAGCGTCGCACGTCGGGCCGCATCCTGCGCAACGCCGCGCTGGTGCAGCCGGTCGAGGTGGATGGGAGCGACGCATGACCGCAATGCCCTGGCTTCAGCGGGGTGTGGAACGGTTCATGTCCGAGGATCGCGTCGCGCTGGAGTCCTTCCAGCGCGACCACTTCGGCGCGGACTCCCCGCTGCTGGACGACACCCATTTCAATTGGCTGTTCGAGGAGCCGCCCACTCCCGATCCGGAGGGGATGCAGCTCTGGGTCTGCAAGCGGAACGGGGGGATCGTCGGCCAGCAGGCGGGCATTCCCTTCGCGTTGAAGGTGGGGCAGCGGGTGCGCCGCGCCTCCTGGGCAATCGACCTGATGGTCGCCCCGGAATGGCGTCTGCGCGGCGTCGGGCCGGGCCTGTCGGAGACCCACGCCGCCGCCAGCGAGGTGAGCGTCTCGCTGTCGATGACCGACGCCGCCTACAAATCCTACAAGCGGGCGGGCTGGCTCGATCTCGGAAACATCCCGACCTATCTGCGCGTGATCGATCCGCCGCGCTGCCTGCGCGTCAGCCCCTATGGCGGCGGCTTGGCCCGCCTGATGGCGCGGCTGGGCAAGCCGGCGATGAGCGCCGCGTCGCTGGTCGGCCACGCGGCCGCCCGGACCTTTGGCGCCCGGCTGGTCGAGGTCGACCGCTTCGACGAGCGGATGGACGAGCTGTGGGAAGCCGCGGCGCCGCAGCATCTGTGCGCCGCCCGGCGCGACCACGCCTATCTCCAGTGGCGCTTCGACAAGATCCCGAACGCGGCGCGGCACCGTCGCTTCCTCGTCATGCGCGGCGAGACGGTGGTGGCCTATGTGGTGCTGCGGGTGGACCGCTGGCGCGGCGAGAGCGTCGGGGTGGTCTGCGATTATCTGGCCCGTCCGGGCTGGCTGATGCCCGCCTTCGCCCTGCTGGTCGAGCGCGCCCGGCGGGACCGGCTGGCCGCCCTGGTCTGCCGCACGCTGAACGCCCAGGCCGCCCGTCCCCTGTCGATGATGGGTTTCCTGTGCCTGAAGAACGGTCTGCGCCAGCCGACCCGGATGATGGCCCGCCCCGCGGCCGACCGTCCGGAGCTGACCCCGCTGATCGGCGACCCGAAGAACTGGTTCGTTACCGCCGCCGACAGCGACATGGGCTTCAAGGATCTCGGCGAATAGGCCGTTTTCCAAAAACGAAAAGGGCGCCCGCATCGTTGCGGGCGCCCTTTTCGTACGGGTCGTGCATAAAGTCGAGACTATGAGGATGCATCTTCTGAGCGCATGAGCGGTTTGCCGCTGCACGCGACGTTCATGAAGGATCAAGCCGATCGAGCGATTAGTAAGGCTCAGCTTCAGGCGTTGCCGCCCGTCCACATGCCTCCTATCGACGTGATGGTCTGTCACGGCTCTCAAGGGAGTTCTGGTTTAGAGGTGGGTTTCCCGCTTAGATGCTTTCAGCGGTTATCCCGTCCATACTTAGCTACCCGGCCATGCCACTGGCGTGACAACCGGTGCACCAGAGGTATGTCCATCCCGGTCCTCTCGTACTAGGGACAGATCCTCGCAAAACTCCGACACCCACGGCAGATAGGGACCGAACTGTCTCACGACGTTCTAAACCCAGCTCACGTACCACTTTAATCGGCGAACAGCCGAACCCTTGGGACCTGCTCCAGCCCCAGGATGTGATGAGCCGACATCGAGGTGCCAAACGACTCCGTCGATATGGACTCTTGGGAGTCATCAGCCTGTTATCCCCGGCGTACCTTTTATCCGTTGAGCGATGGCCCGTCCACATGGAACCACCGGATCACTATGGCCGACTTTCGTCTCTGCTCGACTTGTCTGTCTTGCAGTCAGGCGGGCTTATGCCATTGCACTCGACGAGCGATTTCCGACCGCTCTGAGCCCACCATCGCGCGCCTCCGTTACACTTTGGGAGGCGACCGCCCCAGTCAAACTACCCGCCATGCAGGGTCCCGGCTCCGGATCGACGGAGCGCGGTTAGATGCCAGAGACCTCAAGGGTGGTATTTCAAGGATGGCTCCACCCGAGCTGGCGCCCGGGCTTCCTAGCCTCCCACCTATCCTACACATGAGATCCCTAGCACCACTGCAAAGCTGTAGTAAAGGTGCACGGGGTCTTTCCGTCTGACCGCGGGTACTCCGCATCTTCACGGAGAGTTCAATTTCGCTGAGTTGGTGTTGGAGACAGCGGGGAAGTCGTTACGCCATTCGTGCAGGTCGGAACTTACCCGACAAGGAATTTCGCTACCTTAGGACCGTTATAGTTACGGCCGCCGTTTACCGGGGCTTCAATTCGGAGCGTGAACCCCTCCTCTTAACCTTCCGGCACCGGGCAGGCGTCAGACCCTATACGTCGCCTTGTACGGCTTCGCAGAGCCCTGTGTTTTTAGTAAACAGTCGCCACCCCCTGGTCTGTGCCCCCCGCCATGGCTTGCGCCACAACGGGGCCCTCTTCTTCCGAAGTTACGAGGGCAATTTGCCGAGTTCCTTCAACACCATTCTCTCAAGCGCCTGGGTATACTCTACCAGTCCACCTGTGTCGGTTTGGGGTACGGTCTGATGCGGGGGCTGTTTCCTGGAACGGGTCCCCAGCCGGGCCAATCCGATAAGGCCCGACACGCTTTCCCATTCGTCACACACCCGCTGGCCCACGAATATTAACGTGGTTCCCATCGACTACGCCTTTCGGCCTCGCCTTAGGGGCCGGCTCACCCTGCGTGGATTAACCTTGCGCAGGAACCCTTGGACTTTCGGCGACAGTGTTTCTCACACTGTTTGTCGCTACTCATGTCAGCATTCTCACTTCCGATACCTCCAGGCACCCTCGCGGGGACCCTTCGCAGGCTTACGGAACGCTCCGCTACCACGTGATCAGAGATCACATCCGCAGCTTCGGTACACGGCTTGAGCCCCGATACATTTTCGGCGCAGGCCGGCTTAACTAGACCAGTGAGCTATTACGCTTTCTTTAAAGGATGGCTGCTTCTAAGCCAACCTCCTGGTTGTCATGGCCTTCCCACATCCTTTCCCACTTAGCCGTGATTTGGGGACCTTAGCTGGCGGTCTGGGCTGTTTCCCTCTCGACGATGGACCTTAGCACCCACCGTCTGTCTGC
>NZ_CP032346.1:1125000-1227500 GCF_005222205.1 Azospirillum brasilense
GCTGCTGGGCCGCTTCGTGGTGCGTCCGGTCTATCACTTCGTGGCCTCGGCCAAGAGCCCGGAGGTCTTCACGGCGACCAACCTGCTGGTCGTCCTGGCCGTCGCCTGGCTGACGGCGGAGGCCGGCATGTCGATGGCGCTGGGCGCCTTCCTGGCCGGCATGCTGATGGCCGACACCGCCTACCGCCATCAGGTGGAGGCCGACATCGAGCCGTTCCGCGGCCTGCTGCTCGGCCTGTTCTTCATGACCGTGGGCATGACGCTGGACCTGCCGGCCATGCTCCAGCGCGCCGACGACATCCTGCTGGTGACCGCGGCGCTGCTGGTCGGGAAGAGCATCCTGCTGTTCCTGCTCTGCCGCCTGTCGGGGCTCGGGCTGGCGACCTCGCTGCGCATTGGCCTGCTGCTGTCGCAGGGCGGCGAGTTCGCCTTCGTGCTGATCGGCAAAGCGACGCGGCTGACGGTGCTGGAGGGTGAGACGGGGCTGCTGCTGTCCTCCTGCGTGGCGCTCAGCATGGCGGTCACGCCGCTGGTCGGCGCCATCGCCCAGCGGCTGGCCCAGAAGGTCGAGGCCCGCTACGGCGCCGAGGCCTTCGGCGTCGAGACCAGCGACATCACCGGCCATGTGCTGATCGCCGGCTACGGCCGGGTCGGGCGCGCCGTGGCGCGGCTGCTGCGCACCCACGACATCCCTTACGTCGCGCTGGACCTCGACCCGCAGCGGGTGGCGGCGGCGCGGGCCGAGGGGCTGCCGGTCTATTACGGCGACTCCAGCCAGATCGGCGTGCTGCGCGCCGCCGGGATCGAGCGGGCGCGGGCCGCCGTCATCACCGTCAACCGCCCGGACATGGCGGAGCGCGCCGTTGAGGCCATCCGCCGTGCCGCCCCGCGTTTGGCCATCGCCGCCCGCGCCCATGATCTGGACCGCGGCGCACGGCTGAAGAGGGCCGGGGCCAGCGCCGTGGTGCCGGAGACGCTGGAGGCCAGCCTGCAGCTCGCCAGCCTCGTGCTGCGCAACGCCGGGCTGGACGCCGACACCATCGACCGGAGCCTGAAGAGCGTCCGCGACCGCGGTTACGACGCGCTCAGCGAGCCGACCGGCGAGAACGACTGAGCGGCGCGACTGACCGGTTGGGTCAGCGCTCGACCCGCCACAGGTCGAAGACGGTGCCGCGGTAGACCTCCTGCGCGCCCGGCGGCGGCGCCAGCCCGGCCGCGTGGAAGACGTTGGAGAACATCACCAGCACGTAATCGTACTTGTCCCGCCAGCCGATGTAGTGCGGGCACGGCTCCACATGGTCGCGCAGGGTCGCCTCCCCGGGGCGGGAGAGCAGGCGGACGTCCACCGGAACCCCCTCGTAGATCGCCATGCAGCGGTCGCGGTAGGGCTGGGTCACGGTCAGCGGCTGCTTGCCTGGGTGGCTGAACAGGGTCGGGACGAAGGCGCGCCGCTCCACCGTGATCAGCGACGGCAGATGGATCAGGCTGGGCAAGGCGACCAGCGCGTGCCGCCAGGGCGGCTGGGTGAGCAGGAACTCCCGCGTGTTGCAGCAGCCGGCCTCCTGCCCCGCCCAGGCGATCAGGACGGAGCGTCCGGGCTCGATCCGCTCCATGGCGCGGCGCAGGTCGGCCACGTCGTCCTCGTAGGCCAGCCAGTTGAGAGTCAGCACGCCGGTCCGCACCGTCAGCAACGCGAGCAGCCCGGCGGCGAAGGCCGCCGCGGCGCGGGCCGAGGGAAAGCGGATGTCGGTGCCGGCGACCAGCAGGAAGGCCGCCAGAATCCAGAAGCGGATCGACACGAAATAGGTGCCGAAGAAGGGGTCCGGCACGACGAAGAAGGCCAGCACGAACAACCCCACCGCCAGCATCATCGCCGGCGCGGCGCGCAGCCAACCGGCCAGACGCGCCGCCACCATCCCGCCCAGGATCAGCAGCAGCGTCGCCACGTCCAGCAGCGTGTTGTAGTTCAGAACCGGGGCCAGCATGTCATGCAGCCGGTAGCGCCACTGCTTCAGCTCGGTCAGCTTCTTCAGCCGCCAGTAGACCTCCTTCAGCAGCAGGACCGGCGTGCTGTCGCGCGCGCCGACCGCCGCCGCGTCGGACTGGAGGAGGTGAGTCCCCACCGTGCCGGCGAACAGGGCCACGGGAAGGACCAGAAGCGCGGCGAAGCGCAGGGCGTCGCGCCCGAGATTGGCGAGCGTCAGCGGCTTGCGCCCCTGCCCCACATACTTCACCGCCTCCACCGCGAACAGGCAGAGCAGGAAGGAGCCGAGCACGATGGCGTGGGCGAAATAAAGGAACAGCGCGCAGCCCATCCCCACCGGCACCTGCCAGCGCCGTCCCGCCAGCGCGATCCACAGCGACAGCCCGACCAGCAGGAAGCCGAGGCCGAGCGAGAAGCTCATGAAGCCGCCGATCAGCGTGGCGTTGTAGATGAACAGCGCGCCGCACAGCGGCCACAGGCTCCACCGCCCGAACAGCGTGCGGTTCAGCAGCATCGCCCCGAACAGGGTCAGCAGCCCGGCCAGGGCCATGTAGACGCGCCCGGCGACGTAGAGCGGCAGCACGCTGGCGAGCGGCAGCATCACCGCCTCCATCAGCAGGTTCGGGACCGGCGTCAGGGAGGCGGTGTAATGGTCGGCCAGGAAGGGATCGGACCGGTAATGCAGCAGCACGTCCACCCGCGCCAGATGGTTCGGGTAGTCGAGCAGCGGCGGCATCTCCACCAGGATGAGCGGCAGAAGCAGCAGCGCCAGGATCACCGGCAGCACGAGCGCCAACGGCGGCGACCAGGCTCCGGCCCCGGCGTCCGTCCGCAGGGCGGCGGCGCCGGGGCCGGTGGCCTGCGACAGTCCTGAATGGTCCACCGGTGCCTCCTGCATTTGGTGCAATGCGGAAGGCTCAACACATTCACCGTCCGCATCGCCAGAAGGCAATAGCGTTACGAGTCGGCATTGGACTTAGTCCGTGGCCCGGACGGGGCAGACTCCATGGCCCGCGAGAATCCCGTTCGCATGAGGCGGAGCGCCCGACCCGCCCCTTTTCGCGGGTAGGCCGGGCGCCATCCGCAGGCCGTCAGGGCTGCGGGAAAACGCGGGCGCGGTCGATGTGGACGGCGCACTGGTCGCCAAGGCGCAGGCCCAGGGCGGACAGGCGCTCGCGGTCCATCTCGGCTTCAAGCGGCAGGCCGGCGAGGTCGATCTCGATCCGCGCGTCCGGCCCCACCACATGGATTCCCGACACCCGGCCCGGCCCGCCGGCGCTGGGGCTCAGGCCCAGATCGTGCGGGCGCACATAGGCGATGGCCGGGCCGCGGACCGTGCCGTCGGCGGGGATGGACAGCGCCCCGTTGGCCGTCCGCGCCACCCCGTCCGCCACCACGCAGTCGAAGCGGTTCACCTGCCCGAGGAACTCGTAGACGAAGGCCGAGGCCGGACGGTCGTAGACCTCCGCCGGGCTGCCCACCTGCTCGATCCGGCCCTGGCTCATCACCACGACGCGGTCGGCCAGCTCCAGGGCCTCCTCCTGGTCGTGGGTGACGAAGACGGAGGTGATGTGGATGTCCTCGTGCAGCTTGCGCAGCCAGCGCCGCAGCTCCTTGCGCACCTTGGCGTCGAGCGCGCCGAACGGCTCGTCGAGCAGCAGCACCTTCGGCTCGATGGCCAGCGCGCGGGCCAGCGCCACGCGCTGCCGCTGCCCGCCGGAGAGCTGCGCCGGGTAGCGGTCGGCGAAATGGGCGAGCTGGACCAAGTCCAGCAACTCCATGACGCGCCGCTTGATCTCGGTCGAGGTCGGGCGCTGGCCGCGCGGCCGCACCTTCATCCCGAAGGCCACATTCTCGAAGACAGTCATGTGGCGGAACAGCGCGTAATGCTGGAAGACGAAGCCGACCTGCCGCTCCCGCGGGGTGAGGCTCAGCGCCTCCTCCCCGTTGAGCAGGAGGCTGCCGGAGTCGGCGAACTCCAGCCCCGCCATGATGCGCAGAAGGGTCGTCTTGCCCGACCCCGACGGGCCGAGCAGGGCCAGTAGCTCGCCCGAGCGGACTTCGAGGTCCACCGCATCGAGCGCGCGGAAACTGCCGAATTGCTTGGTGATGCCGGAAACCTGGATCGCCATGACGTGCGTCGCCTCAATGCCGGGTGGCCGCCAGCTCAGCCCCGAAGCGCCATTCCAGCACCGACTTCACGACCAGCGTGACGAGGGCGAGCATGGCCAGCACCGAGGCCACCGCGAAGGCAGCGACCAAATTGTATTCGTTGTAGAGGATCTCGACATGCAGGGGCATCGTGTTGGTCTCGCCCCGGATGTGGCCGGACACCACCGACACCGCGCCGAATTCGCCCATCGCGCGGGCGTTGCACAGCAGGACGCCGTACAGCAGGCCCCACTTGATGTTGGGCAGGGTGACGCGCCAGAAGGTCTGCCAGCCGGACGCGCCGAGCACCAGCGCCGCCTCCTCCTCCTCGTTGCCCTGCTCCTGCATCAGCGGGATCAGCTCGCGGGCGACGAAGGGGAAGGTGACGAAGACGGTGGCGAGCACCAGCCCCGGCACGGCGAAGATGATCTGGATGCCCTGCGACTTCAGGAACGGCCCCATCAGCCCATGCAGCCCGAACAGCAGCACGTAGATCAGACCGGAGATCACCGGCGACACCGAAAACGGCAGGTCGATCAGGGTGATCAGCACGTCCTTGCCGCGGAAGTCGAACTTGGCGATGCACCAGGACGCCGCCACGCCGAAGAGGAGGTTCATCGGGACGGCGATGGCCGCGACGATCAGCGTCAGCTTGATCGCCGCCACCGCGTCCGGCTCCATCAGGGCCGCCCAGTAGGCGTCCGTGCCGCGGCGCAGCGCCTCGACGAAGACCGCAACCAGTGGCAGCACCAGGAACAGCAGCAGGAAGGCCAGCGCCGTGCCGATCAGAAGCCCCTTCACCCAGCGGCTGTCGGCCAGCGCCGGGGTGAACCCGACGGTTTTCTTAACGAGCATGACGCGCCCTCATCCAGGCTTGCAGCAGGTTCAGGGCCAGCAGCAGCACGAAGGACGCCATCAGCATCAGCACGCCGACCGCGGCGGCGCCGGCATAGTCGTACTGCTCCAGCTTGATGACGATCAGCAGCGGAAGGATCTCCGACAGGCCGGGGATGTTGCCGGCGATGAAGATCACCGAGCCGTACTCCCCCACCCCGCGGGCGAAGGACAGGGCGAAGCCGGTCAGCAGGGCCGGCAGGAGCGCGGGGAACACCACCCGCCGGAAGGCCTGCCAGCGCGTGGCGCCCAGCGCCGCGGCGGCCTCCTCCTCCTCCGGCGGCAGGTCCTGGAGTATGGGCTGCACGGTGCGCACCACGAAGGGCAGGCCGATGAAGGTCAGGGCGATGGCGATGCCCAGCGGCGTAAAGGCCACCCTCAGCCCGAACCATTCCATCAGCAGGGAGCCGATCCAGCCGTTGGGCGCGTACAGCGCACTGAGCGCGATGCCGGCCACCGCGGTGGGCAGGGCAAAGGGCAGGTCCACCAGCGCGTCGACGATCCGGTCGCCGGGGAAGCGGTAGCGCACCAGCACCCAGGCGACAATGAAGCCGAAGACGGCGTTGACCGCGGCGGCGGCCAGCGACAACCCGAAGCTGACCTTGAAGGCGGACAGGACGCGCGGCGTCAGCACCGCGTCCCAGAAGCCCGACCAGCCCAGCCCGGCCGCCTTCAGCGCCAGCGCGGCCAGCGGCAGCAGGACGATCAGGGACAGATAGGTCAGCGTGAATCCCAGGGTCAGCCCGAAGCCGGGCAGGACGCTGGGTTTCCGAAGAACGCTCAACACCGTGCCCCCCGAATTGGGGAGCACGGCGTCGCTGGTGGTTGCCGCGACCACGGGTCAGCGGCCCTTCTGGTAGATCTGGTCGAAGACGCCGCCATCCGCGAAATGCTTCTCCTGCGCCGTGCGCCAGCCCCCGAAGGAACCGTCGATGGTCACAAGCTTAACATTCGGGAAGCGATCCGCATACCGCGCAGCGACCTCGGGCAGACGCGGGCGGTAGAAGTTCTTCGCCGCGATCTCCTGCGCCTCAGGGGTGTAGAGGAAGTTCAGGTAGGCTTCCGCCGCCTTGCGCGTTCCCTTGCGGTCGACCACCGAATCAACGACCGCGACCGGCGGCTCCGCCAGGATCGACAGGGACGGCACGACGATGTCGAACTTGTCGGCGCCGAACTCCTGGAGCGACAGGAAGGCCTCGTTCTCCCAGGCCAGCAGCACGTCGCCGAGCTGCCGCTGCGTGAAGGTGACGGTGGAGCCGCGGGCGCCGCTATCCAGCACCGGCACGTTCTTGAACAGGTCGGCGACGAACTGCTTGGCCTTGGCCTCGTCGTTGCCGTTCTTCTCCAGCGAATAGGCCCAGGCCGCCAGATAGTTCCAGCGCGCCCCGCCCGAGGTCTTCGGGTTCGGGGTGATGACCTGGACGCCCGGCTTCAGCAGGTCATCCCAATCTTTGATCTGCTTCGGGTTGCCCTTGCGGACCAGGAAGACGATGGTCGAGGTGTAGGGGGAGCTGTTGTTCGGCAGGCGCGCCTGCCACGTCTTCGGCAGGGCGCCGGAGTCGGCGATGGCGTCGATGTCGTAGGCCAGCGCCAGCGTCACCACGTCGGCGTCCAGCCCGTCGATGACCGAACGCGCCTGCTTGCCCGACCCGCCGTGCGACTGCTTGACGGTCACCGTCTGGCCGTTTTCCGCCTGCCACTTCTTGGCGAACGCCTTGTTGAACTCCACATAGAATTCACGGGTGGGGTCGTAGGAGACGTTCAGCAGCGTGGTCTGCGCCTTGGCGGGCGCGACGGTCAGCATGGCGAGGGCGACGCCCGCGGCCATCGCGGAAAGCCGGCCTATGGAGAGCCGGTTCACGCGAAGCGCGGAGAGCCGATCACGAAACGACATGGCACACTCCCTCAGTATGGTTCATTGGGGGACGGCACCGGCCCAGGAGGCCACGCGCCGCACCGCTGTTCACAAACCCGGCGCCCGCGCCGTATCCACACTCTTTATAATGTATATGCAATATCCATTTGCCTCCTAGAGTTTGCATGATTCCTCGGATGCCGCAAGGCTGTTTTTTGTCATTTCCCACGCAGGACCGCGTTAATTTCACGTCTGACTGTGAAATCGTTTTCTTGCGGATCGGGCTGGAAGCGATGCGGCGGATCGCTATCATGCGCGCCCTCTCAGCCTCCTGTCCCGAACGGCCATGTCCGAAACAGTCCAGCCCCCCTCCCCCGCGCTCCTGACCGCTCTTCTGGAGGCCGAACGCGCGCTCGGCCGGCTGGCGGAAGTGGCGCAGGACCCGGCGCGCCGGCGGCGGTTGTGGGCCGACGCGGCGCGGCGGGAGTCCTGCGCGGCCGCGCGGCTCGACGGGGTGGCGGTGGACCCGGCGGAGTTCCTGGTGGCGACCATCGGCACCGACCTCGTCCCCACCGCCGGGCGGGGAGCGGCGCAATCGGTCCGCGCGCTGTGGCAGGGCGCCCTGTTCACGCAAGGCGTCATCGCCGCGCCCGCCCGCCGCGCGGAGAACACGCGGGCGCCGTTCCCATCGAGCGGAGCCGCCGCCGATGCCTGGCGCGCGGTGGCGGAGCTGGAGGCCGGGCCGCTCGATGGGAACGGCGCCCGCTTCGCCTTCCCCCCGGACGAGGAAGACGGCGACGCCGCGTCCGCGGTGGACGACACGCCTCCCGCCTGGACGCTGGGCTGGGCGGAGGCGCTGTGGCGCTGCCTTCAGGCGGAGGTGTCGGGACGCGACCCCGGACGGCTGGCCTTCTCCGCGGACCGGGAGGTGGAGGCCGCCACCCTGCTCAAGCGACTGGACCAAGCCGGCGAATCGCCGGCCCTGCTCGGCGGTGTGGGCATGCTGGCCGAACTGCTGCGCCCGGCGCCCGATCTGCGGATTCCCGGCTGGGCGGTGCCCTCGGCCCGGCTGATGGCGGCGCTGGCGGTGGCGCGCTGCTGCCGGGTGCCGAACGTCTGGCTGCCGATGTCCGTCGCGCTGCACGCCGACCGCACGACCGCCGGCCTCGCCGCCCGCGGGCGCGAGGAGGGATGGCGACTGTGGCTGGCCGACACGGTGGCGGAGACGGCGCGGCGGGAGCGGGAACGCGCCCTGTCGCTGGACCGCACGGCGGAGGGCTGGCAGCAGCGGGTGGGGGCCAAGCGCCGCAACTCCCGAACCCCGGACCTGCTGGAGCTTCTGTTCGAGGAGCCCGCCCTGACCGTGCGGCGGGTGCAGAAACGGCTGGGCAGCACCTTCCGCGGTGCGCAGCTTCTGGTCGACGAGCTTCTGGAGGTTGGAATCCTGCGCGAGGCGACGAACCGCGCGCTGGACCGCGTGTTCATCGCCGTGGATCTGATGCCTTAAACCGGCAGGCTCAGATCAGAAGTCACCGATCAGATGTCGAAGTTGACGGGCAGGCCGCCGGTCGCCTGACGGTGGCGCAGGGCGTCGGACAGGGTCTGGTTGTCGAGCACCTGGGCGGTGGCGTCGCGCACCTGCACCATCAGCCAGCGCACTGAACAGGTCGGCGGGTCGATGCAGTCCTCGCAGGGACGGAAGGAATTCTTGCTGGCGCAGGGGATCGGCGCCAGATGCCCGTCGATCAGCCGGATCACCTCGCCGAAGGAAATCTCCTCGGCCGGGCGTGCCAGACGGTAGCCGCCGCTCTTGCCGCGCTTGGCGAACAGCAGGCCATGCTTGCGCAGCTCCACCAGGATGGCTTCCAGGAACTTGCGCGGAATGTTCTCCCGCTCGGCGATTTCGGCGATCAGGACGAGTTCGTCGTCCGTCCGTTCGGCCAGCATGATCAGCGCACGCAGGGCGTATTTGGCTTTTTGCGACAGCATTCGGTCCGGCACCGCCCCCCGCGGCGGAATGGGATAAAGATAAAGTGCACTCCATATAGCCGTGTTGCCCAGGAATTGGTACCGGTTCTTGCCCTGGAAAACGGTGGCGCGTAAGGTCGAACACGAATCGATCCCTGACCATTGATCATTGACCGGCGAAGGACGCGGCATGCAGACCATCATCGTTCCCGTCACTCCGTTCCAGCAGAACTGCACGGTGCTCTGGTGTCCGGAGACGATGAAGGGCGCCGCCGTCGATCCCGGCGGTGATCTGCCGCGCGTCCTGCGCGCCGCGCAGTCGAAGGGCGTGACGCTGGAAAAGATCCTGGTCACCCACGGACACATCGACCACGCCGGCGCCGTCGCCGACCTCGCCGACGAGTTGAAGCTGCCCATCGAGGGGCCGCACCGCGAGGACCAGTTCTGGATCGACGGCATGCCGATGCAGAGCCAGATGTTCGGCTTCCCGCCGGTCCGCTCCTTCACGCCGGACCGCTGGCTGGAGGAGGGCGACACGGTGACGGTCGGCAACCTGACGCTGGACGTCCACCACTGCCCGGGCCACACGCCGGGCCATGTGGTCTTCGTGCACAAGCCCAGCCGGATCGCCATCGTCGGCGACGTGCTGTTCCAGGGCTCCATCGGCCGCACCGATTTTCCCAAGGGCAACCACGGCGACCTGATCGAGTCGATCCGCAGCAAGCTGTTCCCGCTGGGCGACGATGTGACCTTCATCCCTGGCCACGGCCCGACCTCGACCATCGGGGAGGAGCGCCTCTACAACCCGTTCCTCAACGATTGACGGCGGGGGAACGACCGGTCCGGACCCGCCGGACCGGTCATGTTTCCATCAGGCCCCCGTCTCGACGGACAGCGCCATCGGCAGCGGGTTGGCCAGCGTCTGGTAGACGACGCAGTACCGCTCGGTCAGCTTGGTCAGGGTGGCGATGCGCTCCGCCGGCTCGTCGGTGTCCAGCTCGAAGCGCAGGCGGATGGCGCGGAAGCCGACCGGCGCGTCCTTCGCCACGCCCAGCGTGCCGCGGAAATCCAGGTCGCCCTCCGCCGACACGGTGCCGCCGCGCAGCTTGAACTCCAGCGCCGTGGCGACCGCCTTCAGCGTCACGCCCGCGCAGGCCACCAGGGCCTCCAGCAGCATGTCGCCGGAACAGGCCTGGGTGCCCGGTCCGCCGGTCGCCGGATGAAGGCCGGCCTCGACCAGCGCACGGCCCGTGTCCACCTTGCAGGCGATGGCGGAATCGTCCAGCGCCCCGCGGGCCTTCAGCGTGACCACCGCCGACTCCGGGGCGTCCTTGTACTTGTCCTTCAGCGGCGCCTGGAGCGCGCGCAGATCCTGTGCATCCATACCCGTGCGTTTCCTCTGTGCGGTTCGGCTTCTTGATTTGTGCGACCCGCGGATGATGGACCGCAAACACCATCCCGGCAATGCCCAAAGCAAGACCCGCCGCCCCATCTCCATGCCCCTTTTTGTTGCTCGTCCATCGGTGGCCCCCGGAGTAAGGTTTCGTTAACGAAACACGGGATGCGGGGGTTGGAACCATGCTGCGGCTTGGCGCGAAGGTCCGGCATCATGGGCAGGACGCCATGGTGATCGCCCGGACCCTGGGAGGGCATCCGTCCTACGATCTGAGGCTGATCGACGGCACCATCGTTAAGTACGCCCTGGAGGCGGACTGCGAGGCGATGCCCGGCGACGGCGGCTTCCCGTTGCCGCCGTCCGGCACGGGCGCGGAGGGGCGCCCCGGCTGAGCCGACGGCGCGGGCGGCGGGCACAAGAGCGCCGTTGCCCAAACCC
Organism: Azospirillum brasilense; assembly: GCF_005222205.1. Classification (NCBI taxonomy): domain Bacteria; kingdom Pseudomonadati; phylum Pseudomonadota; class Alphaproteobacteria; order Rhodospirillales; family Azospirillaceae; genus Azospirillum; species Azospirillum brasilense. The sequence goes on from NZ_CP032346.1 coordinate 1,135,687, forward strand.
CTCCGCCCGCGCAATATCGCGCGATGGAACGGCTTGAAGACGATGGCGGCGACCCGCGGCGGCGCTGGCGGGTGATCGAAGGGGGTGGACCTCCGGTGGAGGCGTCCGGCCCGCCCCAGCATGGCGGTGGGCGCCCGGACGGAGCCGCGGAGGCCACGGCGCGTCCGGTGCCCGAGGATTACGGGCTGACCCGGGAGGATCTGCGGATCTGGTACGCGCCGGGCCGCGTCGGGGCTCTGCTCGCCCTGGCGGCCACGCTGGGCATGGCCGGCCTCCAGGCCTACGACGCCGGGCGGCTGTCCGATCCGTGGATCCTGGGGGCGCTGCCCGGCCTGCTCACCGGCACGCTGATCGGCGGATTCGCCGGAATGGGGCTGATGGTGCTGGTCCACTGGTGCGACCCGCTGGTCGGCATGGCCTGGCCGACCTACGCGCGGCTGCGCCGCTACCGCGACGCCCTGGCAACCGCGGTCGCCGCGGAGCGGAGCGTGAACGAACGGATGCCCTGATCACCGGAAAGCACGACACCCCGCTGCCACCAACGGTGGAAATGCAGGGCCTATCCCATTCGAACGATGGTGCAGCGGCGCGTCGACCCAATCTGCTTAAGAGCAGACAGGAGAAACGCAGTGAACCGATTCGACGAAAAAGTCTATCGCGTGACCAAGCGCCGGGACGGTCCGAGCCTCCCGGAGCAGAAGAGCCAGCTGCTCCGCCTGAAGCAGGATCTCGAACAGTTCAAGTCCCGGCAGGCGGGCGCCGCCGTCGTCGGCAGCCTGCAGGCCCGCATCCGCGAACTGGAATCCTCGATCTCCCGGGCCGAAGCGGCGCGCGTGACGGATCGCGAGTCCCGCCGCCCCCGCGGCGACGAGGAGGACGCGGAGTCCGGCGCCATGCCGATGGCGGACGGCACCATGCGCGCCACCTCCAGCCGCTTCCCGCCGCGCGGACGGCCCGGCCGGACCTTCTAAAGCGCGGCGACATCACCCCCGCGCATCACCCTCACGGCCCGGACCATCCTCCGGGCCGTTGCCCTGTCTGGCTGCCCCATCTCCCGGCCGATCCAAAGCCCGGTTGATCCAGGGCCCGGTTGATCCAGGGCCCGGTTGATCCAGGGCCCGGTTGATCCAGATCAGGGCGGGTCTTGGTCGATACTCATACCTTTGGCTCGGTTCCAAGACCTTAGTCTGATGCTCTGGTCTGGGCCGGACGTCCGAATCGAAGGCGCCATCCTTGGCGCCAAAGCGAGACAGACCAGGGGTACAGCCATGACCTTCTCCGTCGCCACCATCGCCGCCACCACCGTCGCCACGCCGCCGATGCCCGCCCCGCAGCCACGGACGGCGGAGACGGTGACCGGCCGCTGCGCCGGCTGCTCGGCGCGGAGCAAGGGGCTGTGCGGCGCCCTGACCGCCGGGGACCTGCCGGACCTGTCGACGACCTCCCGCCCGCTGGACCTGCTGTCGGCAACCCCCGTGGTGATGGAGGGGGAGGAGGCCGAGGCCGTCTTCACCGTCATGGCGGGCATGCTGAAGCTCTACAAAACCCTGCCGGACGGCCGGCAGCAGATCACCGGATTCGCCACCGCGGGCGACGTGATCGGGCTGGCCGTCGGCACCGGCTATGCCTACACCGCGGAGACGGTCACCGCCTCCACCGTCTGCCGCATGTCGCGGACGGCGCTGCGCCGCCTGATGGAACGGCACCCGGCGGTTCAGGGGCGGCTGCTCGCCATGACCTCGGTCGAGTTGTCGGCGGCGCAGGACCAGATCCTGCTGCTCGGCTGCAAGACGGCGGTGGAGCGGGTGTCCAGCTTCCTCCTGGCCCTGTCGCGGCGGTCGCGGCCCCTGGCCGACGGCACGCCCAGCGCCTTCCTTCCCATGCCGAAGGTGGACATCGGCGCCTATCTCGGCCTGCGCCCCGAAACGCTTTCGCGCGTTCTGCGCAAGCTGGAGGGTGCCGGGGCGATCACCCGCCTGACCAACGACCGCATCCGCATCGAGGACCCGGCGGCGCTCGAAGCCGCCGCCTGACCTTCCTCCCGCTCCGTTTCTTCAGTCCTTTTCTTCAGGCCCGGCCCGCCACCGGATAGCCCTCGCCGCCGAACCCCGCCGCCACGTCCTTCACGAAGGCCTGCCCGACCCGGCGGTAGCCCAGCCGGCCGAAAAGGCCCGCGGCGTCGAGCTTCGGTGCGGTCGCCGCGACGACGCAGCCGCGTTCGTCCACCACCACCGACGAGCAGCCCAGCTTGCGCGCCAGCAGGTCGATGCCGTCGGCCTGCGCCGCCGAGGTCACCGCCGCGTCGAACAGCCCCACCGCGATGAAGATCGGCACCGTCAGCACGCGGATCATCCCTTCGGCGCTGACGCGGTAGCAGAACAGGCCGCGGATGTGCCCGTCGCTCATCTCGCAGGCCATCACCCCGCCGTCGCCGCCGTCCTGCAGGAACAGGGCGGCCACCTGCCGCCACTCGTCCAGCGTCATGTCGCGGTGCAGGGTTTGGACGACGGGAAGCGCCTGATCGGCCTGGGTCTTGGCGAGCGGGGCGAGGATGAAGCTTCTGGGCATGGGCGGGCGATCCTTTCGCGGGCATTGTCCGCAATGATCCGAACCGCCGCTTTGATTTTGGTCATGCGCCGCGCGGGTGGCGAAACGAAGGGAGCGATTGCGCGGAGGCGGTGTTTCCTGGGGACGGCCCCACCCCATCACCGGAGACCGGACATGAGCCCCTACCCGCCGCCCCGGCAGGAACCCGACGTTCCGATCCCCATGCCGCCACCGCCCGACGCCCCGCCGGACGAGCCGGTGGAGGCCCCGCCGATGCCCGGCGAGCCGCAGGAGCCCGTGTAAGGGTCCTCAGGGCTTGCGGCGGTAGAGCGCCATCGCGCGCTCCAGAATGCCCGGCGACGAATAGTCGCCGAGGAACAGGTCGCCCAACGCGCGGCGCATCCGCGCCCGGATGCGGGAGCGGATGGCGTTGCGCAGCGCCTCCTCCTGCATGTGGCAGCGGCGGCAGAGATTCTTCGGGCGGGCCTCCGGGTTGCCGGATGGGCGCACCGGGCGGACGACGACCTGCACGTCGCGTGTCTCGGCATACTCCACCACGTCGGGCCAGGCCGCCCGCCGCCCGCGCCCGTCGCGCCAGGTCTGGTCGGTGGCGTCGTACCACCGCCCGTCCGGCAGGCAGCGCACGACGGCGCCGCCGGGCCGCCCGCAGCAGCGGCAGCGGTTCTCCCCGCTGGAGCCCTTGCGGTTGGCCGGATCGAGGTCGGGTCGGAGAATCTTTGCGCGGAGCGGTCTGGTCATGGCTTGATGCCTGCCTCGGGGCCGGGACTGCCCCTGCGGGACGTGGCTCATGACATGGATGGCCGCGGACCGCCAGTGCGAATTTGTGAAAAGTTCTCCAGAGACCGCGCCCTATGGACATGACCTCCCCCGACCCTTCCCACGCCTGCGAGCCCGCCGACCCGCATCTGGTGCACGAACTGGCCAGCGCCCACCCCGACGTGGTGACCGCCGCCGCCGCGGGCGTGGCGCGGGTGGCCCATGGCGAGGGGCTGGGTCTGGTGCCGCTCGGCCTGCCGCTGCCCAAGGGCAAGCGCGACCTGCTGGTGCCGGCGGAGCGCCGGGAGGCGGTGCTTCTGGAGATCCAAGGCACGCTCGACCGCGCGCGGCGGCGCAACACCCTGCTCGCCCAGGGGCGCCGCGCGCTGGAGGGCTGGTCCACCAGCCTGCACCCGGCGGACGACCGGACGCGGGTCAGGGCGGTGCGCAGCGACGACCTGCCCTGGCCCGGCCTGTCCGCCCCGGTGCGGCTCCAGGTGTCACGCGTGCTCGACGCCATGGAGCTGGCCGACCTGACGGACGATGATCTGGCCCTGCGGCTGGAGGGCGACCCGGCGCTGGCCGCCGCGCTGGAGGACGCGCTGTCGCGCACCGCCGCCCGGCTGCACCGCTACGCCGGGGAAGCGGACGGTGCAGACGACGGCTGGACCTTCGCGTCGCTGGCCGACCGGCTGTCCCGCGCCGCCCGCAACCGCCACGGGGTGGACGAGCTGCTGGAGCGCTGGGACCGCGAATTCGCCGTCTGGCGCCGCGAGCGGGCGGAGGCGCGCGGGCGGGCCTATGTGGACCGGCATTTCGACCTCGCCCGCTTCGAGAAGCTGTTCCCGGTGGCTCGCGGGCTGGGGCGGCGGCTGGTCCTGGTGATCGGCCCGACCAACTCCGGCAAGACCCACCACGCCATCGAGGCGCTGAAAGGCGCCTGGGACGGCATCTATCTGGCGCCGCTGCGCCTGCTGGCGCTGGAGGTGATGGAGCGGCTGAACGCCGAGGGCACGCCCGCCTCCCTGCTGACCGGCGAGGAGGCGATCACGACGCCGGGCGCCCGCCACACCGCCTCGACCATCGAGGTGATGGACCCCGACCGCCCGGTGGAGGTGGCGGTGATCGACGAGATCCAGATGCTGGCCGATCCCGACCGCGGCTGGGCCTGGACGGCGGCGCTGATGGGCGCCCCGGCGGAAACCGTCTACATCCTGGGCGCCCCGGAGGCCCGCCCGCTGGTCGAGCGGGTGGCGGCCCATCTCGGCGAACGGCTGGAGGTGATCGAGCTGGAGCGCAAGGTGCCGCTGACCCTGATCGACCGCCGCCTGAACTGGGAGGAGGTGGAGCCCGGCGACGCGCTGATCGCCTTCTCCCGGCGGGAAATCCACACGGTGCGCGACACGCTGCGCGCCAAAGGCCTGTCGGTCGCCGCGGTCTACGGCGCGCTGGCCCCGGAGGTGCGGCGGCGCGAGGCGGCGCGCTTCCTGTCCGGCGAGGCCGACGTGGTGGTGGCGACCGACGCCATCGGCATGGGGCTGAACCTGCCCTGCCGGCGCGTGCTGTTCACCGCGCTGGAGAAGTTCGACGGAACCAGCGTCCGCCCGCTGAGCGCGACGGAGGTCAAGCAGATCGCCGGCCGCGCCGGGCGGTTCGGCAAGTTCGAGTCGGGGGAATTTGGCGTGGTCGGGCGGGGCACGCCGCAGGCGCTGCGCACCCTTTTGGAGAAGGCCGACGGGCGGCTGCGCGCCGACGCGCCGCTGACGGTGCGGCCGACCCGCGCCATGCTGGCCCGTCTGGCCGATCACATCGGGACGGAGGAGACGGTCCTGTTGCTCGACTGCTTCGCCGACGCCCGCACGGCGGGGTCGCCCTACCGGGTGGGCGACCTGTCGGGGATGCGGCGGCTGGCGGTGATGCTGGACGAGCGGCGGCTGAGCCTGCTTGCCAAGCTCGACCTGCTGCTGATCCCCGCCGATCTGGAGGACGAGGCGGAGGCCCGCATCCTCGCCGCCATCCTCGGCGCGGTGGAGGCCGGGGAGCCGTCCCCCTCGGGCGCTTCGTCCCGGCGCGGCTCGACGGGCTGGACGGGGCGGCGCTGGAAGCGCTGTCGCGGGCCTGCGACCTCTATTACTGGGCGGCGCGCAAGTTCCCGACCCTGTTCCCGGAACGGGAGGCGGTGCGCGGCCGCCGCGGCGAGATCAGCCGGCGTCTGGCCGATCTGCTCGCCACGCGCGGGGCGCGGTCCGCCGGGCAGCGGCGCGAGCCGCCGCCCAAGGCCGGTTTCCGCGGTGCCCCGCGCAAGCGCTTCGGCCCGCGGCGGTAGAGCGGCGGTAGGAGGCGGCTCTTACATCCCGCCCGGATAGTTCGGGCCTCCGCCGCCCTCGGGGACGACCCAGTTGATGTTCTGGGTGGGGTCCTTGATGTCGCAGGTCTTGCAGTGCACGCAGTTCTGCGCGTTGATCTGGAGGCGCGGGTCGCTGCCGTCCTCCGCCCGCACGATCTCGTACACGCCCGCCGGGCAGTAGCGCGTCTCCGGCGCGTCGTAGAGCGCCAGATTGACCGCGATCGGCACCGACGCGTCCTTCAGCGTCAGGTGCGCCGGCTGGTCCTCCTCGTGGTTGGTGTTCGACAGATACACCGACGACAGCCGGTCGAACGACACCACCCCGTCGGGCTTGGGATAGGCGATCTTCGGCATCTCCGACGCCTTCTTCAGCGTCTCGTGGTCGCCGTGCCGGTGGTGCAGCGTCCACGGCGACTTGCCCTTGGTCGCCGTCTCGTAGGCCGCGTTGGCCAGACCCGCCCACAGCCCCTTCTGGAAGCCGGGGCGGATGTTGCGCACAGCAAACAGCTCCGACCACACCCAGGACGCCTTCAGCTTCTCCGGATAGGCCACCGCCTCCCGCGCCGGCGCCTCGGCCGACAGCAGCTCATGCACCGCCTCGGCCGCCAGCATGCCCGACTTCATGGCGGTGTGGTTGCCCTTGATCTTGGGCACGTTGAGGAAGCCCGCGGCGTCGCCGACGATCACCCCGCCGGGGAAGGTCAGCTTGGGGATCGACTGGAAGCCGCCCTCCGACAGCGCCCGCGCGCCGTAGGCGATGCGCCGCCCGCCCTCGAAGGTCGGACGGATCGCCGGGTGGGTCTTGTAGCGCTGGAACTCCTCGAACGGCGACAGGTGCGGGTTCTCGTAGTCGAGCCCGACCACGAAGCCGACCGACACCAGGTTGCCCTCCATGTGGTAGAGCCAGGAGCCGCCGTAGGTCTTGGGGTCCATCGGCCAGCCGATGGTGTGGACGATCAGGCCGGGCTGGGACTTCTCCGGCGCAACCTCCCACAGCTCCTTGATGCCGATGCCGTAGGTCTGGGGATCGGCGTCGCGGCGCAGGTCGAAGCGCTCGAACAGCGTCTTGGTCAGCGAGCCGCGGCAGCCCTCGGCGAAGATGGTCTGCTTGGCGTGCAGCTCCATGCCCGGCGTGTAGTTGGCGGTCTTCTCGCCGTCCTTGCCGATGCCCATGTCGCCGGTGGCGACACCCTTGACCGCACCGCTGTCGTCGTAGAGGACCTCGGCGGCGGCGAAGCCGGGGTAGATCTCGACGCCCAGCTCCTCGGCCTGGGCGGCCATCCAGCGGGCGAGGTTGCCGAGGCTGATGATGTAGTTGCCGTGATTGTGCATCTGCGGCGGGGTGAAGGGCGCCTTGAGGGCCTTGGTCTCGGTGAGGTAGAGGAAGCGGTCCTCGCGCGCCGGGGTGGTCAGCGGGGCGCCCTTCTCCTTCCAGTCGGGGATCAGCTCGTCGAGGGCGTGCGGCTCGAACACCGCGCCGGAGAGCAGGTGGGCGCCGACCTCCGAGCCCTTCTCGACGACGCAGACCGACAGTTCCTGTCCCGCCTCGTTGGCGAGCTGTTTCAGGCGGATGGCCGCGCTCAGGCCCGACGGGCCGGCCCCGACGACAAGGACGTCGTACTCCATCACCTCGCGCGGATCGCGATCCATGGTCCCCATGCCTCCCGGTTGATTGAAGCGCCGGGGCCATTTCCGCAGGGTCCGGCGGCTTTCGGAACGGCGTATGCCTTTCGCACCCGCCAAAAAGGATATCTAAGCCCATGTAAGACCACAGGAGCCGTGGTAAGGTCAAACGATGATTGACCAATCCGACATCCTCGCCGCCCTGCGCTGGCACGTCGACATCGGGTGTGACGAGGCCATCGGGGACGAGCCCCTGGACTGGGCGATGCTGGCCGCCCGGCCGGCGGTGGCGCGTGCGCCGGCCGGCGCGTCGGCGCTGCCGCCCGCCGCGGCGCGCCCCGCCCCGGCGTCGCGGTCGGCGTTCGGGGGTCCCTCCGGCGCGTCGATGTTCGGTGCGCCGGTCACGGCGGACCTGCCGCTGGGCGCCAGCGAGGCCGGGGCGAGCGCCCGCGCCCGCGCCGCCGAAGCGCGCAGCCTGGAGGAGCTTGAGGCCGCGCTGCGCGCCTTCGACGGTTGCCCGCTGAAGGCGACGGCGATGAACACGGTCTTCGCCGACGGCAACCCCGCCGCGGACATCATGCTGATCGGCGAGGCGCCGGGCGAGGACGAGGACCGGCAGGGCAAGCCCTTCGTCGGGGTCAGCGGCAAGCTGCTCGACCGCATGCTGGCTCAGGTGGGCCTCGACCGCGGCGCGGTCTACATCAGCAACATCCTGCCCTGGCGTCCGCCCGGCAACCGCTCGCCGACCCAGGCGGAGATCGCCGCCTGCCTGCCCTTCCTGGAACGGCACGTCGAGCTGATCAAGCCGAAGGTTCTCGTGCCGCTGGGCGGCACCTCCGCCAAGACGCTGCTCAACCGGGCGGAGGGCATCACCCGCCTGCGCGGCCGCTGGTTCGACTACGCGTCCCCCGGCCTGCCCGGCCCGGTGCCGGTCCTGCCGATGCTGCACCCGGCCTATCTGCTGCGCAATCCCATCGCCAAGCGCGAGGCGTGGCGCGACCTGCTGACCCTGCGCCAGCGCTTTCCGGGCTGAGCCACCGCAATCGTCGTTTTGCCCCCACCCTAACCCTCCCCCGCTACGCAGGGGAGGGTTAGGGTGGGGGCAAACACCACAGCGATGGTTAACGCCGCCCATTTCCTAAAATGCTTCTCTTATTGCATTTATTCTTGCACGGTCATTCGAACATTCGATATCCAAAGACATTCCAAACATTACTCAAGTACTTCGAAAGATCGGAGTGGTTTACCAAGTCGCCGCTATGCCGTTGTGCCAAACGGCACAGAAAGACCCATGACCTTGCGCCAAAAGGGTCTTCCCACTGGGCTAGGGCCATTTTTCCGCCCCCACTAAGTTGCTGAAAACCCTTGTGAACAGGCAGCCTTGACCGCTGTTGGGGAATCATCTTCTTGCGATTCCCGTCCACTGCGGTTATTCGAATACCATGTTCCGGATATTGTGCAGCGCAGCAAACACCGTCTCGCTGCGGCGGAAGGTCCTGGGAATGGCGGGGGTGGCGCTGGCGCTGTGCGCGGCACCCGACCCGACGGGCGGCTATCGCCCGGCCCAGGCCGGCCTTGTGATCCACGCGCCGGATGGACGCCCCGTCGTCCCGCCGGGATTCGATCGTGCCGAGCAGAACCTGCTTCTGGCGACGGACGCCGACGCCCGCGCCGTCCAGTTGACGGAAGAGGACGCCCGTCACTACCGGCGCATCTTCGCGCTCCAGGACCGGGGCGAGTGGGACGGCGCCGACTGGGAAATCCGCTTGCTGCGCGACCGCCGCCTGATGGGCCATGTGCTGCGCCAGCGCTATCTGCACCCCGACCGCAAGGCCAGCTACGACGAGTTGGCCGGCTGGCTCCAGCGTTACGGCGACCTGCCGGGGGCCGAGCGCATCCACGCCCTGGCCCAGCGCCGCGCCCCCGCCGGCCAGCAGCGTGCCCTGAAGCCGCCGCGCGCCGGCGACGGGGAGCGGCTGACCGGATCGCTGGAACGGCTGGGCGGCCTGCGCCCCGAACCGCTGCCGGAAAGCATCTCCGACGAGGACCCGTCCGACCCGGACAAGAGCGCCGAGGCTGCCGAGGACAAGGCCAAGCTCACCGTCGCCCCGCGCAGCCGCAGCGCCAGCCGCGCCAACCACACCACCCCGTCCCGCGTGACCGACCTGCTGCGCGCCGGCAAGCCGGGGGCGGCGCTCGCCCTGCTCAACCAGGACGACTTCGGGCGCAGCCTCGATTCGGTGCAGTATGACCAGGCGCGGGCGCGCATCGCCGCCTCGCTCTATTATTCCGGCGACGTGACTCAGGCGCTGTCGCTGGCCTCGGCCAGCGCCGCCCGTTCCGGCCCGGCGCTGACGGAGGCGCATTGGATCGCCGGCCTCGCCGCCTGGCGGCTGAAGCAGTACGACCGCGCCGCCCGCCACTTCACCAATCTGGCCGAGGCTGGGCCGCGATCGCCCTGGCTGGCCTCCGCCGCCGATTTCTGGGCCGCCCGCGCCCACGCCCGCCGGGGCCGCGAGGAGCAGGCCCGCGTCCATCTGGCCGCCGCGGCGCGCTATCCGCACACCTTCTATGGGCTTCTCGCCCACCGCAAGCTGGGCGGTTCGGGTGACCTGAACTGGCGCACGCCGGAGCTGACCGGGGAGCATCTGAAGGCGCTGTCCGCCCTGCCCGGCGGCACCCGCGCCATCGCCCTGATCCAGGCCGGCCAGCGCGAGGCGGCGGAGCTGGAACTGCGCCGCATCCACCCGCGCGGCGACGCGCTGGCCGAGCAGGCGCTGGTCGCCCTGGCCGACCGCGCCGGGCTGCCGGGGTTGGCCCTTCAAGTCGGCAACGCGGTGGCCGGTCCGGACGGCGCGCCCTACACGGCGGCCCTCTACCCGGTGCCGCACTGGAAGCCGCGCGACGGTTTCGCCGTGGACCGCGCGCTGGTTTTCGCGGTGATGCGGCAGGAATCGCGCTTCGACCCGAAGCTGGTCAGCTCCGCCGGGGCCACCGGCCTGATGCAGATCATGCCCGCCACCGCCCAGCACGTGCAGGAGCGCAACGCCGACATCGGCGAGGCCGACGCCGCCCGCACGGGCCTGTTCGATCCCTCCACCAACATGGAACTCGGGCAGCGCTACATGGCGGAGCTGCTGAACAGCCAGGACATCGGCAACAACCTGTTCCTGCTGGCCGCCGCCTACAACGCCGGCCCCGGCACGCTGGCGCGCTGGCGCCGCGAGCTGTCGGACATCGGCGATGACCCGCTGCTCTTCATCGAGAGCCTGCCTTACGCCGAGACGCGGAACTACGTCGAGAAGGTCGTCGCCAACTTCTGGATCTACCGGCTGCGGCTGGGACAGGAAATCGAATCGCTGGACGCCGTTGCGGCGGGCGGCTGGCCGGTCTATATGCCGGTGGATGTCTTCCCGGCGGCCCGATCCACCCAGGTCGCGCAGCACGCCGAAGCCCCCTGACCGAAGCCCCACCATGCCGAAGATCGACGAATCCCGTCCGTTCCTGCCCGTCAACATCGCCGTCATGACCGTGTCCGACACGCGCACGCCCGCCGACGACCGCTCGGGCGACGCGCTGGCGGAGCGGCTGGCCGGCGCGGGCCACCGGCTGGGCGCCCGCGCCATCGTGAAGGACGATGTCGCCGCCATCCGCGCCCAGGTCCAGGCTTGGATCGCCGATCCGGAGATCGACGTGGTGCTGACCACCGGCGGCACCGGCGTGACCGGCCGCGACGTGACGCCGGAGGCGGTGGAAGCCCTGTTCGACAAGGCGATCCCCGGCTTCGGGGAGCTGTTCCGCCAGCTCAGCTACGCCAAGGTCGGCACCTCGACGATCCAGAGCCGGGCGACCGGCGGGGTCGCCAACGGCACCTACATCTTCGCCCTGCCGGGTTCGCCCAGCGCCTGCCGCGACGCCTGGGACGACATCCTGGTCTTCCAGCTCGACAACCGGCACCGCCCCTGCAACCTCGTCGAACTGATGCCGCGCCTGCGCGAGCATCAGGTGTGACCGGCACCGCCGGCCTGCACGGCGCCCTGACGCGGCTGCCGGCCTTCGCCGGTTTGCCGCAAGGCGCGCTGGAGCCGATGCCGCGCCGCGGCGTGGCGCACGACCATGTGCGCTTGGCCGGACGGGGTCTGGTCGCCCGCGTCCCACGCTGGAGCCAGTTGGGGCTCGACCCCCTCGCCAATCTGGAACAGCAGGCCACCGCCTTCCGCCGCGCCGCCCCCAGCGGTCACACGCCGGAACTGGCCGCCGTCCTGCCGCCGGGGCCGGAGCTGCCGATGGGCGCGCTGGTGGTGACGGAAATCGTCGGGCGCCCGCCGCGCCTGCCGGGCGAGATGCCGGCCATCGCGCGGGCGCTCGCCGCCCTGCACGCCCTGCCCCTGCCGCCGCACGACAAGCGCCCTCCCCTGCCCGCCCCCGCCGACCCGGTGGCGGCGACCCTGGCCCAGGTGGAGCGGCAGGCGGTATGGTTCGAGCGCGCCGGGTTGGCGCCGGATGCCCTGGCCCAGCTTGAGACGGAGCTGGAGGCCGCCCGCGCCGTCCGCTGCGCGACGCCGATCCCCATCACACTGGTCGGCAGCGACGTCCATCCCGGCAATTTCCTGATCGACGATGCCGGCAAGGCTTGGTTCACCGATCTGGAAAAAGCCCAGTACGGCCACCCGGCCATCGACCTCGCCCACGCCAGCCTCTACACCTCCACCAAGTGGGAGCGGGAGGTCGCGGCGGTGCTGGCCTCGGACGAGGTCGCGGTGTTCCACGCCGCCTGGGAGGCGGCGGTGCCGCCCGCGCTGGCCGAGGCGGTGCGCCCGTGGCGCCAGCCCTTGCGCCGGCTGACCTGGCTGCGCACCTTGTCCTGGATGGCCCGCTGGCGGGTGGAGGGGGCGGCCCTGTCGCCGGACATGCCGGAGTCGCTGGCCGCCCACATGGACGCCCACGCGATCGACGTCCTGCGTCCGGAGGTCATCGAGCGGGTCGCCGCGGAATGGCGTTAAAGCGGATTGCAATCCGCTTTGGACCGCGACGGCGGTCCCGGCCGCACATGCGGCCGAAGCCCGCCGGCAAGTGAGGCGATGTGAGTCTAAAGCGAACGGAAGTTCGCTTTAGGGCCGAAGGGCGGCCGAGACATGCGATGGTTCGGACCGCAGCGCGGTTAACCCTTGCCAGCGGTTGGTGTTAGACTGAGGACTCGAGTTTCAGGCTTTCCTGATCCGGACTCCGTAGGCGTGCAGGTGGACGCGGCATGATGACATTCCGATTTGGGCGGACCCGGTTGGGTCGGACGGCGCTCGGTGCCTTGCTCCTTTCCACGGCGGGCCTCCTGCCGGCCGGCAGCGCCGCCGCCGCGGCCCCGGCGGCGACGGAACGTCCGTCGCTGACCTCGGCGACCGGCAGCTATCTGGCCGGGCGCTTCGCCCAGCGCCAGGACGATTGGGCCGCCGCCGCCCTGTTCATGGCGCACGCCCTGTCCGCCGACCCAGGCGACCTGACGCTGCTGCGCCGCACCTACCTGCTGAAGCTGGGCGAAGGGCAGTTCGACGCCGCCATCGACCTCGCCAAGCGGCTGCTGGAGCAGGACAACGACCCGCAGATGGCCATCGCCCTGCTGGCCTCGGACAATCTGGCCCGTGGCAAGCTGAAGGAGGCCAAGGCCATGGCCGCGCGCATGCCCAAGGAGGGCATGGCGAAATACATCGGCCCGCTGATCGACGCCTGGCTGGCCGCTGCGGAGGGCAAAACCGACGCGGCGCTGAAGGCGCTGGAGCCGCTTTCGACCGCCAGCGGCTTCGCCGCCCTGCACGACCTGCACGCCGGCCTGGTGCTGGAACTGGGCGGGCGCAAGGACGCCGCCGCGGAGCGCTTCGCCCGCGTGCTGGACAAGGAGGCGCCGCTGCGCGTCATCCAGATCGTCGGCAGCTTCTACGAACGCACCGGCCGCAAGGACGAGGCGCGCAAGCTCTACGACGCCTTCCGCGCCAGCAACCCCGACAGCCTGATGGTCGAGCCGGCGCTGAAGGCGCTGGACGAGGGCAAGACCACCGCCCCTGTGGTGTCCGACGCCAAGCAGGGGCTGGCGGAGGCCCTGTTCGACCTGGGCAGCGCCATCCATCACGAGGGGGCGGAGGAAACCGCCCTGCTGTTCGGGCGGATCGCCCTTCACCTGCGCCCCGACCTGTCCCTGGCGCGGCTGATGATCGGCGACATCATGGAAAACCGCGACCATCACGCCGACGCGCTGGTCGAGTTCCAGGCGCTGGAGAAGGACCCGGTGCTGGGCTGGACCGCGCGGCTGCGCGCCGCCGAAAGCCTCGCCCGACTGGAGCGCACCGACGACGCCATCGCCGCCTTCTCCTCCCTGTCCGCCGAGCGTCCGGAGCGCACCGACGCGCTGATCCGGCTGGGCGACCTGTACCGCGTCGCCAAGCGCTACGGCGAGGCCGCCGCCAGCTACAGCAAGGCGCTGGAGCGCATCGGCACGCCGGAGGAGCGGCATTGGGCGGTGCTCTACGCCCGCGCCATGTCCTACGACAAGGTGGACCGCTGGCCGGACGCCGAGCGCGACCTGCGGGCGGCGCTGGCGCTGAAGCCGGACGAGGCCTTTCTGCTGAACTATCTGGGCTACAGCTACGTCGACCGCGGGCTGAACCTGGAGGAGGCCAAGACAATGATCGAGAAGGCCGTCGCCCTGCGCCCCAAGGATGGCTACATCGTCGACAGCCTGGGCTGGGCGCTCTACCGCACCGGCGATTTCGAAGGGGCGGTGGAGAAGCTGGAGCGCGCGGTGGAGCTGAAGCCGACCGACGCCACCATCAACGACCATCTGGGTGACGCCTACTGGCGCGTCGGGCGCCGCAACGAGGCCCGCTTCCAATGGACCCGCGCGCTCCGCACCGCGGAGGAGGAACCGCAGAAGGAGGACATCCGGGCCAAGCTGGACAAGGGCCTGGTCGACCCCAAGGCGGCCGAGGCCGCGGCGCCGAAGGTCCAGTAAGGCTCCCGGCCGCCGCGCCGGCCAGCACGCAATCGTTCCCTTTACGTTCCGCTTTGCCGCGGCTATCCTGTCCCCATGGACGAGATTCCGCGGCAGGCCCTGAAAGGACGGGGGGCGATCAGCAACCTGACCTCCCGCTACGAGCGGGAGACGCGGGTGCTGGCCGACGACGGCTGGGGCGAGAACGAAGCGCTGACGGAGACCGTCCCGACCCAGGTCTTCGACGACACCGCCCGTTCGGTCCTGTCGAAGAACACGTCACCCGACGTGATCTTCGAGCGGTCGGTGAATCCCTATCGGGGGTGCGAGCACGCCTGCATCTACTGCTTCGCCCGACCGACCCACGCCTATCTCGGCCTGTCGCCGGGGCTGGATTTCGAGACGAAGATCTTCCGCAAGGCCCGGGCGGCGGAGCTTCTCGCGGCGGAGCTTCGCGCCAAATCCTACCGCTGCCAGCCGCTGGCGCTCGGCGCCAACACCGATCCCTACCAGCCCGTCGAGCGGGAGCAGCGCATCACCCGCGCCGTGCTGGAGGTCTGCCGCGACTTCAACCAGCCGGTGATGATCATCACCAAGTCGGCGCTGGTCCTGCGCGACCTCGACATCCTGGCGCCGATGGCGGCGAAGGGGCTGGTCAACGTCGCGCTGTCGGTCACCACGCTCGACCGCGACCTCGCCCGCCGGATGGAGCCGCGGGCCAGCACGCCGCAGCGGCGCCTCGCCGCCATGCGTGAGCTGACGGCGGCCGGCGTGCCGGTGGCGGTGCTGGCCAGCCCGATGATCCCGGGGCTCAGCGACCATGAGCTGGAGGCCATCCTGACCGCGGCGGCGGAGGCCGGGGCGACGCAGGCCAACTACATCCTCCTTCGCCTGCCGCTGGAGATCGCCGATCTGTTCGAGGAATGGCTGCGCGAGCACGCGCCCAACCGCGCCGAGCGGGTGCTCAGCCTGATCCGCCAATGCCGCGAAGGGGAGTTGTACCAGTCCCGGTTCGGCAGCCGCATGAAGGGCTCCGGCCCGGTGGCGGAACTGCTGGCGAAGCGCTTCAAGCTGGCTTGCAAGCGCCTCGGCCTCAACGCCCGCGACGCCGCCCTCAACTGCGCGGACTTCAAGCCCCCTCCGGCCCGCGGCGATCAACTGACGATGTTCTGAGCGGGCGATCCCGCACAGGCACGATCCGGCGCGCTCCGCGTTGATCGGCCGGCCGTCGCTGGGCTACCCTCCGCCGCCTGAACACGCCCCTGCGGGCGTTGGAAATCCGGGTCGCGGTTTCAAGGTCGAGGGAGACGGGGTTGATGGCCACGATCGGTGAAGTCCTGGCCGTCGCCTTCGACGAGCATCGCGCCGGCCGCGTTCCCGAGGCGGCCGCTCTCTATCGCCGGGTCCTGGAGGCCGACCCGGCGAATCCCAACGCCCTGTACCTGCTCGGGATGGCCGCATGGCAGAGCGGCCGGCCGGCGCCATGCCTGAATCTGATCGGGCGCGCGCTTCGGCTCAATCCCGGCTGGATCGAGGCGCGAGTCAACCGGGCCATCATCCTGGACAAGGCCGGCCGCCCCGCGGAGGCCACCGCCGACTGGCGGCGGCTGACCCTCTTCGATCCGGGCCATAGGCAGGCCTGGCGCAATCTCGGCGATGCCTTTCAGGCCCATGGCGATGCGGGGACGCCGCAGGCCCTCGAAGCGCTGCGCCATGCCGCCCGCCTCGATCCCGGTTTGGCCGAGGTCCATCACGATCTGGGGGTGGTCCTCCGCCGCGCCGGCCAAATCGACGAGGCGGTGGACAGCCTGCACCGCGCCATCGCGGCCAGGGCCGATCTGGCGCCCGCCCACATGAATCTGGGCAACACCCTGCTCGAACGCGGCGATGACGCCGCGGCCCGGGCCAGCCTGCGGCGCGCGCTGGCGCTCAGCCCGGCCAGCCCGGAATACTGGTACAATGCCGGCAACGCCCTGTACGCCCACGGCGATCCGCAACAGGCGCTGCACGCCTACCGACGGTCGGCGCGGTTGGGGCTCGGGCTCGCCCATGTGCGGGTGGCGACGGCGCTGAACGATCTGGGCCGCTTGGCCGAGGCCGAAGCCGAACTGATCGAAAGCCTGCCGATCCCCGGCGTCGAGGTGCCCCTCAGCATCGAGTTGCTGACCAACGCCTTCCTGCGACGCGACGGGCTGGCCGAGGGTCGGGCGTTCTTCGCCCGGCTGGCCTCGACGCCGCTTGGCGGCGTCACCTATCGGGGGGAGTGCCTCACCGCGCTGGCCGCGTTCGACCTGCGGGACGGCGCCCCCCGGGCCGCCCACGACCGGCTGGCGGCGGTCCGCGGGGACAACGGCTGGTTCTTCACCGTGAAGTCGCTCGCCGCCCTGCGCGCGACCCTGGCCGGCCAGGGGCTTCAACTGGTCCGCCCCGCCCCCGTGGGGGCGGATGGCGGCCACCGGCCCCCGCGCGTGACCTCCTCGTCGCTGGCCACCCGGGGCCGCTTCGCCCACACCGTCCTGGAATACATCCTGGTCCGGCTCTACGCCGAGAAGCACGGCTTCCTGCTGGAGACTCCCGACTGGGTGGGCGGCGCCTTCTTCGAGCTGAACGATCCGCCGCAGAGCGGCCCGCTGCCGCCGCTGCTCTTCGCCCGCCGCACCCTCAACGATCTGGTGACCGGCGCCACGGAGCGGGCGCCGATCGCCGACCGCGACATCCTCTCGCCCCTGTTCCTGTTCGAGCACAAGCGGGAATACCGGCAGCGGGTCCAGTCCTGGCTGAAGCCGCGCCGGGTCTGGGAGCCACACCTCGCCCCGGCGGTCGAGCGGTTGCGGGCGGCGGGGAACACGGTGGTCGCGCTCCACATCCGGCGCGGCGACTTCGTGACGGCCAACTACCCGATCACCGAGACCGCCTGGTACGTCGACTGGCTGCGCGAGTGGTGGCCGCGCCTCGACCGGCCGGTGCTCTATGTGGCGAGCGACGACGTCGCGGCGGTCCGCCACGCCTTCGCGGAGTTCCACCCCCTGACGCGGGCCGACGTCGTGGAGGAGTGGGCGGGGCTGGACTTCCTTCAGGACTTCCACGTGCTGATGAACGCCGACGTGGTCGGCACCAGCGCCGCCAGCGGCTTCAGCGCGCTGGCCGCCCGCCTCAACACCCGCGCCCGCCTGTTCGTCGAGCCGGACGTCGCCGCCCGCCGCATCCGGCCCTTTGAACCCTGGACGCCCTGACGCTTATGCCCTGAAGCCCGGCGCTATTGGTCACCGGCGGGACCGGGCGAGAGCCTCGAGAGCGGCGCGGACACGGCCGACGACGGGCGCCCACGCGCCGCGCCGGTCCTGACGGAACAGGCGCATGGTCGGGTACCACGGCGTGCACATCCCCTGGTCCAGCCAGCGCCAATCGGGGGCGAAGGGCAGCACCGTCCAGACCGGCCGGCCGAGCGCCCCGGCCAGATGGGCCGGGGCCGTGCAGGAGCTGATGACGAGGTCGAGATTCTCCATGATCGCCGCGGTGTCGGCGAAGTCGGCGATCTCCGCGCCGAGGTCGGTGAAGGAGGACGGCAGCGGTCCGCAGGTCTCCAGGTCCTCCCGCCCCGCCCCCTTCTGCAGGCCGAAGACCGTGACGCCCGGAACGTCCAGCAGCGGAAGGAACGCCTTCAGGCGCGGCGAACGGATGTGGTCGGCCTTGAAGCCGGGGTTTCCCGCCCAGACCAGCCCCACCCGCAGCCCCGTCCGCTGAGCGGGCAGCGGACTGGGCGGCGGCCCCAGGCGCGTCGCCCAGCGTGTCACCAGCTCCGGCTCGGCGCGCAGATAGGGGGTGTCGGCGGGAATGGTGTAGAGCATGGTGCCCAACCGGTGCGGCAGGCTGGCCAGGGCGTCGTGCGCGTCGTGCGGCGGCGGCGGGTCGAACCGGCCGACCACGCCCTCGATGCCCGGCATGGCGGAGAGCAGGCGGACGAGCTGGCTGTTGCACTCGATGACGACGCGCGCGCCCCGCGCCTGAAGCTGTTGGGCAAAGCGGGCGAACATGATGGTGTCGCCAACCCCCTGCTCGTCATGGACCAGCAGGGTCCGGCCGGCGAGGTCGGAACCGTCCCAGGCGGGCGAGGCGAAGCTGCGCCGGGGCGACGGGAAGTCGGCCATGCGCGAGCGCCATTCGTACTCGGCAAACCCCTCCTCCAGCTCGCCCTTGAGCAGCAGCCCGAAGCCCAGCGCGGTGTGGGCCTCCGCCAGGGAAGGGTCGAGCCGGGCGGCGGTCCGCGACAAGGCAATCAGTTCGTCGACGCGCATCAGGTCGCGGGCGGCCAGCCCGAGGTTGAGGTGGGTGTGGGCCGCACCCGGCTGCATCGCGATGGATTGCCGGAAGCAGGCCACCGCCTCGTCGAGCCGACCGAGATCCTGAAGCGTGACGCCCAGGTTGTTGAGCACCCCGGGATCGCCCGGCGCGAAGCCCAGCGCGCAGCGGTAGTAGCGGACCGCCTCCTCGGCCCGGCCGAGACGGCGGTGGGCCATGCCGAGGTTGGCGTAGGCGGCGACTGACGACGGCGTCATGCCGAGGAGCACCATCAGCTCCTCGATCGCCGCCTCGGCGCGGCCGTCCAGGATGAGCGCCTGCGCGAGCAGCAGCCGCTGGTCGGTCAGCCGCGGCTTGAGACGGAGCAGCCGGCGCAGCGCGGTCGCGGCGTCGCCGTGCCGGCCCATGTCCGACAGCACATTCGCGACGTTGTTGAGCGCGTCGCCGGAGCCCGCGTCCAGCGCCAGGGCGCGGTGGCAGCAGGCCACAGCCTCCCCGTGCCGGCCGAGCCGCCGCAGCGCGCTGGCGAGGTTGGAGAAGCAGGCCGCGTTGTCGGGAGCGGAGCGGATGGACTGCCTCATCCACTCCACGGCCTCCGCCGGCTTACCGCACTGCAGCGCCAGCGCGCCCAGGAGATGCAGGGCATCGGGGTGGCGGGGGTGATCGGCGAGGACGCGCCGGTACGCGCTTTCCGCTTCGGCCAGCCGGCCGGCCCCGTGATGAGCGAGGCCCGCCGCGACGAGCGCCGCGGGGTCGGGTCGATCCAGGGTGGCTTTGCTGGAGAAGGCCATGCGTGCGTGCTTTCGAAACGTCGATCAGATCAGGACCGGGGATGCCCAGGGATCGTAGGGAACCAGGGCCCGAAGCGTCGGCTCCGGTCGAAGGAATTCACTGGCGTTGCGGTTCAGCATGGTCGCCACGAAGGAGAAGGAGCTGTTGGAAATGGCCACCCGGTCGGCGTGGCAGAGGACGTGGAAATCGGCGAAGAACTCCGCGCCCGCGATCGGCTCGGCCAGATCGCGGCCGGTGAGGGGGCGGTAGGCGGTGAATTCCCGCAGTTGGGCGGGATCGTCGGTCGCGATGAACAGGACCGGCCGGTCGAGCGTCGGCCAGACGGTCTCCAGCCAGCGCCGGTACCAGGACGCCGGGGCGATCCAGAACCGTCCCCAGCCGAAATCCCCGCGCCGGAGGTGCAGCGCCACGACGGTCCGCCCGGCGTCGCGCAGACGGCCGAGCAGCGCGTCCGCGTGGGGCCGGAGGCGGCGGCCCGGTGTGAACAGGGCGCGGAATTCCTCCCTGAACGGCGCCAGGGGCGTGGTGTCGCCGCAAAAATAACCGGACACGTCGCGGTCCGCCAGCAGGGTGGCGGGCTCCCCGCGGAGGGACGCGGTCACGGCGGCTTCGCCCTCCGCCTCCGCCACGCGCGCCAGCGCCGGACCGGGCAAGGGGTCGTCGTGATCGTACAGGTGGCGGCCGAGCCAGGGAGGAGCCTCCAGGGTGAGGCCGTGCCGGGCGGCGTAGAGGCGCAGGACGCCGTATTGGAGAAGCTGGTTGCCGAACCGGCCATTGCGCCCGAGGGACGTCGCGGCGAGGCGGCGGCCCGGCCCGCCCGCCGGGGCGGGTGGCGGAGGCGGCCCCCAGCGCCGCGCCAGCAGGGACAGCGCGCGGCGCGTGAAGGCCTCGCCAAACCCGGGGTTGCAGCGGATCGCCCTCTCCCAGGCCGCCAGCGCCGCGTCGGGGCGACCGAGCGCTTCCAGGGCACCGGCCAGCACCGCGTGACCGGTGTACAGCCCCGGGCTGAGCCGCAGCGCCCGCCGGGCAAGCGCCGCCGCGTCCGCCGCATCGCCGAGGGCCAGGGCGGCGTCCGCGCAGTCCGCGTTGAGGTCGGCCCGCATCGGGTCCAGCCGGAGCGCGCGCTCCAACTCCCGCGCTCCCTGCCCGTCCTGCCCGAGCCGCCGGTTCGCGCGGCCCAGCAGGTGTTGGGCGTTGGTAAGGCCCGGCTGGAGTTCCAGGGCGCGGCGCAGCCGGGGGACGGCCTGGGCATGGGCGTCGGCGTCGGTCAGCATCGACCCGAGATTGCACCACGCGGCGGCCGCCCCGGGATGAAGGCACGCCACCGCCCGGAAGGCCGTCAGCGCAAGCCGGGTGCGCCGCAGCCGGTGCGCGAGCAATCCCAACTCGAACCAGGCTTCGGTGCGGGCGGGGTCCCCGGCGACGGCCCGGGTCAGCGCGGCGACGGCGCGGTCGAACTGTTCGGCCCGGATGGCCTCCTTCGCCACCGCGATAGGGTCAATGGCGATGGGGTCGAGTGCGATGGGGTCGAGGACGCGAGGGGCGTCCCGGCTTTCCGAAAGGTCCGGCGCCGGAGACGGATCCTCGGGCTTCCCCTCAGCCGTGAGGAGCGGTGGTCCGCTCCAGCCGCCGTCGCGCAGAAGCGCGGACCGCTTGGCTTTCAGAGCGTGGAGGCGGCGCTGGGTCAGGATCTCGATCGCGACGAAGCGGGGGTCGGACGACACCTGCTCCGTCGGCTTGGCGCCGCTGGTCATCGTCTGGCGCTGCCGCGCCAGGGCGTTGTCCGTCCGCATCGTGTAATGGACCGTCTTCTCGGCGATGCAGACCCCGCCGAACAGGCTGTGGAGCGCCCGTCCGTAGGCCACGTCGTCGCCCACGGCCGGGTGGAACGGCGCCTCCTCCGGAAAGCCGCCGATCAGGTCGTGGCAGACGCGCCGTACGCAGAGGTTGCAGGGGTAGCTCAGCTCCGACGCCTCGCGCCACGCGGGGGTGATCTCATGATCGATGCTGTCGAAGTGCATCCCGGTGCGGACGAACCCGGCGTCGGGGGTGCGGTCCAGCACCGTCGCCGTCAGCACCAAATGCCGCTCGAAGAAATAATCGTCGGCGTCAAGGAACCACAGGTAGCGGCCGAGCGCCGCGGCGGCGCCGATGTTGCGCGACCGGCCGGCGCCCTGGTTGCGGTTGTTCGCGATCAGCGCGACGCTCTGCTCCGGATGCGCGCGCGCCCAGCGCAGGACCCGCGACGCCGTCCCGTCGGGGGAGGCGTCGTCGACGACGCAGACATGGACCTGCGCCCGCGGGTCCCGCAGCGTCTCGCGGTAGACGCGGGCCGCCGCGGCGACGCTGTCGAGCGCCCGCTCGATGGTGTCCTCCATCCGGTGCACGGGGATCACCACGGTGCCGAGAACGTCGGTATCAGCCTTGTGACGCGCGAGCCCCTGCAAGGCGACTCCCAACCCGCAATCCTCGGAACCCGCGGCCGCGTGCAGCCGTTCGGCCTCCGCGTCGCGGCCCTGGACCAGCCGGACGATGCCCAGGGCGCGGGCGAGATCCCTTTGCGGCGGCACGATGCGCGCCAGAGGCTCCAGCAACGCCGCCGCCTCGTCCGCTCTCCCCTCCTGCAGGCGCCGCAAGGCTTGGCCGGCGGCAACGCTCAAAGGCTCGCCGATCTGGCGGCCGAGCGCCTCATGGTCGCCGTGCAGGCGGGTCGCCCGCACGAACAGGGCGATCGCCCGCAGGCCGTCCCCCGCCTTGCGGGCTTCATGCGCCGCGTGCTGCCACGCGACCGCATCGCCCGGATCGACCGCGAGCGCCCGCCGGTGTGATGGGAGCCCGTCGGAGCCCGTCGCGTCCCGCTTCATTTCTCGGTCACCGCCGTCACGAAGGTTTCCGCGAAGGCCCGCCACGTCCGCTCGCCGCGCAGGAAGGCCCGCGCCCTGTCGGCGCGGGCGCGGGCGGCGGCGCGGTCGGTGTAGAGGGCTTCGAGATGGGCGACGGCCTCGTCGACCGACGATTCCCCCCAGCCGCGGCGGCGCCCGCCCCGACCGGATCCGGATTCGGCAACGGGGTCCTGCCGGCTCAGCGGCAGGCAGGCGCCGTCGCGGATCAGGTCAAGGTGCCCGGTGTTGGCCGACAGGATGACCGGCACGCCGCAGGCCATCGCCTCCATGGCGACGAGGTTGGTCGCCCCTTCGCAGCGATTGGGGAAGAGGGCGGCGTGGCACTCCGCCAGGATCGCCGGGATCTGGCCGCGCCCGAGAAAGCCCATGTCGACGAAGCCCTCCGGCGGCACGCCACAGTCCATCGCCCATTCGACGATGCGCAGCTTGCCGTTCTCGCCCACGGCGGGGGCGGAGGGCACGAGCGGGGACTCCGCGATGTCGGCGGAGGTGTGCGGCCAGGGGTTGTGCCACGCGGTGACCAGCAGCGCGTCGGGATGACGCTCGTGGAACCGGCGGAAGGCGGCCAGCACGATGTCCTGCCCCTTGCGGAACTCGATCTTCCCGCCCGAAAAGACGACGAAGCGGTCGCCGAAGCGCCCGGCCGGCGGTACCGGCGCCAGCTCGTCCGGGTCCACGCCCTGGAAGGCGCAGCCGACGTTGGTGAAGCCTTGCTCGGCCAGCAGGGCCCGGTTGTACTCGGAATGGACCACGATCCGGTCATAGCTCCGCGCGCGGCGCAGCGTGTCCTCGTCGAACAGGGTGTCCTCGAAGGCGATGACGCCGACGTTGCGGCTGCCGCGGAACCGGGCGGAGAACGGCCCGGCGACGAAGCCGTTGCCGAGCGCGTGCAGGACGGTGCAGTCGTTGAGGCCGAGCATCCGGTTGCCCGCCCGGTCGGCGATGGCGGTGATCTGCCGATGACCGTCCATCAGACCTGCCAGCTTTTCCCGGTTCTCCGGCCGCATGGTGGAGAGAAGCGGCTTTTCCAGCAGGAGCGGCGGCCGCCCCCGGTCGATCAGATGCAGCGCCGTGTGGACACCGACCAGACCCCAACCGTGCATCTCCGAAAGCTGCCACGTCAGCGCCAGGTTCTGCTCCACGCGCGGGGTCCCGCCATCCACCGCTGCCAACTCCGTCACGCGCCGCACGTCCTTTTTGCCCATGGCCTTGGATGATAGGATAGCAGAACGCGGACACCGATCCACAGCGCGCGCCGCCGTGCAGTGCGAGCCGTCCAGTGCGAGCCATCCAGCCCGAGCCAGCATGACCGTCAAGATCGCCTTTCTCGACCCGGCGGGTGGGGACTACACGCCGGACACGCCGCGTCTGCGCCCGCTCGGCGGCTCGCAATCGGCCCTGTGCTACCTCGCGGAGGCGCTGGCCGCCGCCGGAGTGGCCACCACCGGGCTGGCCACCGGGCTGGAAGTCACGCTGATCAACGGCACCCGGACGCCCGGCGTGGTGCGCGGGGTACGCTGCCTGCCCGCCGGCGCGGTGTCCTGGGAGGGCATGCGGGCCTTCGACGTCGTGGTGCTGCTCAACGGTTGCCCGACGGAGGCGCTGATCCGGCTGCGCGCGGCGCTCGACGGCGGGCAGAAGCTGATCCTGTGGATGCAGCACGCCGTCGACCAGCCCGCCGCGCAATGCGTCGCGGAGCCGGAGGCGCGGGCCTGCTGGGACGGCTACGCCTTCGTCAGCCGCTGGCAGATGGACGGCTACCGCGCGGCGTTCGGCCTCGACCGCCGGCTCTGCCGCATCCTGCGCAACGGCGTCGCGCCGGCCTTCGCCGGTTTGTTTCCGGAGGGGGTCGACATCAGGGCGGCGAAGCCCTGGCCGCCGGTCCTGGCCTACACCAGCACGCCCTTCCGCGGCCTCGACGTGCTGCTCGACAGCGTTCCCCGCCTGCGGGCGGCGATCCCCGGAACCACCGTCCGGGTGTTCTCCAGCCTGGATGGCTATCAGGTCCCCGCCGACCAGGACCCTTACACCGCCCTCTACCGGCGCTGCCGCGAGACGGTGGGGGTGGAGTATGTGGGGGCGGTCTCCCAAAGCGCCCTGGCCGAGGCGTTGCGCGGCGCGACCGCCCTCGCCTACCCGAACCGCTTCGCCGAGACCTCCTGCATCGCCGTCATGGAGGCGCTGGCCGCCGGCTGCCTCGTCGTGTCCAGCGCGCTCGGGGCGCTGCCGGAAACCACGGCCGGCTTCGCCCGGCTGATCCCGGTCCCGGACGACCCGGCGGAGCACGCCGCCCGCTTCGCCGAGGCCGCCCGGACGGCCCTGCTCCAGTGGCGCGACGATGGCGCGGCCACCGAACGCCGGCTCCGCGAACAGGTGGACCACGTCGCCGCCGCAATGACCTGGCCCGGACAGGCCGCGGACTGGCTGGCGTGGTTCGAGGCGTTGAGGAGCGACCGGAAGGGACGTGCCGCGCCGGCCAAGGAGGCGGCGGCCGTCACCGCCGATCTGGCCGAAGCGCAGCAGCGCCTGCTCGGTGCGCTGGGCGCCCACCTGAACGCCCGCCCCCCGGCCGATGGGGAACAGGCCTGGCGGGCGGAGGCGCGGGCGCTGATCGCCCTCGTCGAGCAGTCCCTGCGGCTCGACCACAACACGGAGGAGAACCGCTCGGCCGTCTGGACGACGCTGCGCGGCTTCGACGCCTGGTTCGCCTACGTCACGACGCTGACCGACACGCCGCCGCCCGCGGCCCCGCCACCCGGCGGGCGCCGGATCTACGACTGCTTCCAATTTTACAACGAGTTGGACCTCCTGGAGGTGCGGCTGGCCGAGCTGGACGCGGTGGTCGACCGCTTCGTCCTGGTCGAGGCGACCTTCACCCACGCCGGCGATCCCAAGCCTCTCCATTACGCGGAGAACCGCGCGCGCTTCGCGGCCTACGCCGACAAGATCATCCACGTCGTCGTCGACGACGATCCCGGCGGCTTCGCGTGGCAGCGCGAGGCCCACCAGCGCGACGCGATCATCCGCGGCCTTGAGGGCTGCGACCCGACGGACATGATCATCGTCTCGGACGCCGACGAAATCCTCCGCCCCTGGGTGATGGAGCGGCTGCGCCGGGAACCGGACGACGGTCGCTCGCTGTTCGCGCCCCATCTCGACATCTTTCTCTATTTCCTCGACCGCAAGGCGCCCGATCCCTGGGTGTCGGTGGCCGCCGCCCCGTGGGAGCTGATCCGCCGCATCGGCGCCAACCGCGCCCGCTACCTGACCAAGCTGGGGCATGGGCGGGTCGTCCCGGACGCCGGCTGGCACTTCACCTGGATGGGCGGGATCGAGCGCTTCCGCGCCAAACTGCAGGCCTTCGCCCATCGCGAGATGATCGCGGACTTCGACCAGGATCCGGCGGCGAACCGCGAACGGCTGGACCGCTTCTACGCCACCGGGCGCTTCGACGGCGGCGCCGTTCCCGGCATGTGGACGTCCCTGGCGCCCGTCCCCATCGACGCCGGCTTCCCCCGGATGATCCGCGAACGGATCGACCATTTCCGCGCCCTCGGCTGGCTCTCGCCCGACGCCGGCCCGCCGGTCCCCAAGGAACCGATTGCGGACTCCGGGTCGGAGCATCGTCGTGCCCTGGTCCTCGACCCCGCCTCCATCGACGCCTTCCACGCCCTGGCGATGGAGCGGCTCGCCCGCAACGCGCCGGAGGAGGCGGACGGACCGTTGCGCCGCTGCGTCGTCCTCGACCCCTTCGGCACCTTCCACCGCTCCCATCTCGCCCACACGCTGCTGATGCGCCAGCGTTACGGCGAGGCGGAGGGCGTGCTGCGGGAGCTGGTCCGCCTCGCCCCCGACGACCATCGCGCCCGCGCCAACCTGGGCACCGCGCTGAAGAATCTCGGCCGTCACGACGCGGCGGTCGGCGCCGGACGCTCGGCGCTGGCGCTGGCCCCCGCCGAACCCGGCGTGCTCAGCAACCTCGGCCTCGCCCTCTCCCTGCGGAGCGGCGGGGACGAGGCGGCGGCACGCGTCCTGCGCCGGGCGGTGGCGATCGACCCGGATTTCACGTCGGCCCGGCTGAATCTCGGCGTCGTGCTCAGCAAGCTGCGGCGCATCGGGGAGGCGGAGGCCCAGTGCCGCCGCGTTCTCGACCGCGATCCGAATCACGCCGAGGCGCACACCCTGCTGGGCACCTGTCTTCTGCTGCGCGGCGAGCTGGAGGCCGGGTTCCGGGAATATGAGTGGCGCACCCGTCTGGCCGACCGTCAGGTCACGCCCCGCGGCTTGCCGACCCCGGTCTGGGCGGGCGGGAACCCGGACGGCCTGACCATCCTGCTGCACGACGAGCAGGGGCTCGGCGACGGCATCCAGTTCGTCCGCTACGCCCCCCTGTTGCGCCGCCGGGGTGCCCGGGTGATCGTCGAGTGCGACGACCGTCTCGTCCGCCTGTTCGCCACGCTCCCCGGCGTGGACGGGGTCGTCGGCCGGTCCGACGCAACGCCGCCGCACGACGCCCACGCCGCTCTGCTCAGCCTGCCGCACTGTCTCGACACCACGCTGGCGACCGTTCCGGCCGAGGTCCCCTACCTGCACGCCGAACCGGCGCTGACGACGGCCTGGGCGATGCGCCTGGGGCCGCGGACGGGGCTGCGGGTCGGGCTGGTGTGGGCCGGCAACCCCGAGTTCAAGGACGACCGTCGGCGCTCGCCGGGGCTGGCCGCCCTGCGGCCGCTGCTCGACGTTCCGGGCGTCGCAGTCTTTGGCTTGCAAATGGGGGCTGGGCGGCAGGATCTGGACCGCTGCGGGCCGCTGCCATCGTCCTTCACCGACCTCGGCGCGGAGATCGCCGACTTCGCCGACACCGCGGCGATCATGGAGAATCTCGACCTCGTCATCAGCTCCTGCACGGCACCGGCCCATCTCGCCGGGGCGCTCGGCCGCCCGGTCTGGACGCTGTTGCCGGACATCGCCGACTGGCGCTGGCTGGAGCGTGGCGACACCTCTCCCTGGTATCCGACCATGCGCCTGTTCCGCCAGACGAGGTCGGGCGACTGGACGTCCGTGGTCGCCGGCGTGCGGGAGGCGCTGGAACAGCTGGTGGCTGCATAGGTGACGGCTACAGGGGCGGCACCGTGAAGGACGCGGGCGGCAGGCCGGCGGTGTGGCGGTCCCACATCGTCCGGTAGGCGCGTTCCAGGTGGCGGGTGAAGCGGGGGCTGTCGAACAGCGGCGCCGTCGTCCGCGCGGCGGCAAGGCGGCGGCGGTAAGCGGCGAGCGTCGCCGAATCGCCGGCCAGCCGCACCGCCAGCGCCTCGTAGCCGTCGACGCTGGTGGTGACCGTCTCCGGAAGGCCGGCGGCGTTCAGCAGGCCGGCAGCCACGCGCGACGCGAAGGTGTCGCCGATCCGCGTCACCACCGGCAGGCCCATCCACAGGGCATCCGAAACGGTGGTGTGGCCGGTGTAGGGAAAGCTGTCGAGAAACAGCTCGGCCAAACGGTAGCGGGCGAGGTGCTCGGCCTGCGGCCTGTGGGGGGCAAAGACCAGACGGTCGGGCTCGACTCCGCGCCGCGCCGCCTCGCGCCGCAGGTTGTCCACACCGTCCCGGCCGGGGTGCTGCAGCCACAGCACGCTCCCCGGCACCCGCGCCAGCACGCGCATCCACAGCCCGAACTGCGACGGGGTGATCTTGAACGGCGCGTTGAACGCGCAGAAGACGAAACCGTCCGGCGGCAGGCCGCAGGCGGCGCGGTCCGGCAGGGGGCCATCCAGCGGCCGGCGCCGGTCGTTGACCTGATAGGAGTCCGGCATAATGACCAGCCGCTCCCGGTAATGGGGCTGATGCTCCGGCGGCGTGACGAAGCGGTCGCCGATCACGTAGTCCATGACGTCGCCGCCCATCGTCCCCGGATAGCCGAGATAGGCGACCTGGACCGGCGCCAGCCGGCGCGCCAGCAGGTCGAAGCGGACGTGCCGCGTGTAGCCCTTCAAATCGACCAGGATGTGGACGCCCTCGGCGGCGAGCAGCGCTTGCACCCGCTCCGCATCGGCGCCGCGGATGTCGTGGAAGGCGTCGAAGGCGGCCTCCAGCCGGCGGCGCATCGGGCTGCCGTCGTCGGGGCCGTAGGAACAGGCGACGACCCGGAAGCGGTCGCGGTCGTGCAATTCGAACAGCTCCGCCGCCAGGTAGGCGGTGGCGTGCTCGTGGAAGTCAGCGGAGAGGTAGGCGACGGTGAGCCGGCCGCCGTCACCGGAGGGGGCGCCGAGGGGGGGCGCGGCTGGAACGACCGCCGCGGCTTGCGGAGGCGCCGCCGGTTGCACCACCGCGCGGTGGAAATGGCGGGCGGCGCGGTCCTGCTGCGCCGGGCTGGTCTCGATCAGCAGGGTGAGCAACGGCAGGGCGATCCCCCGCCCGCTGTCGATGACCGCCAGGACCTCCCGGCACAGAGCGTCGTAGTCGCTCCAGTCGCAGTGCGAGAGGGCGGCGTGGAGCCGGTCGCCGAGGGATTCGGTGCGGCCGGGGTCAAGACTGTGGGCCCGCGTGTAGGCGACGGCCGCCGCGCCCGGTTCGCCGCTGTCGCGCAGCGCGTGGCCGGACTCGCGCCACGCCTCGGCGTCGTCCGGCGCCAGCGCGACCGCCCGGCGAAGAACGGCGCGCGCCGTCACGGGCCGGACCGACTCGCGGAGCATCGCGCCCAGAGCGACGATCCGCCCGGCATCGGCCTGTCCGGGGGCCAGCCGGATCGCCCGCGCCTGAAGCGCCGCCGCCTCGGCAAGACGGCCCCGGCGGCGCAGCAGAAGCGCCAGATTGAAGCAGGCGTCGGCCAGATCCGGCTTCAGCGCGATGGTGACGGCGAGGTGGCGCTGCGACTCCTCGATCCGACCGAGCGTGAAGGCGGCGACGCCCAGAAGCAAGGACGCGCCGTGGTGGTCCGGCTGGACGGTCAGGATCGCGCGGCACACCGCGCCGCACTCGGCGTGCCGGCCGTTCTGATGCAGCGCCAAGGCGTAGCCCAGCGCTTCGGCGGGGGACGCGAAATGCCGGGCCGTGCTCATGCTTCCCCTCGGTGCCGCCGTCCCTCCCGTGCCATCATGGAGGCGTGCCAAGCGTGAATTCGTCGGGAAAAGGGTTACCATCGGGCGCGGCAATTCCAAACCCATTTGCCGGATCGACCGATTGGATGGAGAGGGTGGGTGATCGAGGCGACGTTCGACGGGGCCGGCGAAGCGTTCGACCGGTGCTTCGGCTCCGGACTGCGTCATGTCGGCGCCGGATCGCTGGAGGCGGCGGCCTGCTCCTTCCGAACGGCGGCGGCGATCCGGCCGGAGCATCCGGTGGTCTGGTTCGTTCTGGGACTGGTGCTGCGCGGCCTGGGACGCGGGGACGGCGCGAGGCTGGCGCTGCGGACCGCCCTCCATCTGCGGCCGGACGACGCCGACACGCTGTTCCAGTGGGCGTCGCTGCTCATCGAGCGCCGTCTGCCCGGCGAGGCGGTGGCGCCGCTCCGCCGTCTCGTGGCGTTGCGGCCCGGTCACCCGGACGCGGCGTTCAGCCTCGGCAACGCGCTGATGGCCGTGGACGAGCCCGAACGGGCCGAATCCGCCTACCGGCTGGCCGTGCTTCTGGATCCCGGTTCGGCGGCGGCCAACAACAACCTGGGAGCGGCGTTCCTGTCCCAATGCCGACCGGAGGATGCCGCCGTGAGCTACCGGCGGGCCGTCCGGCTTGAGCCGGGCTCCGCCGAGCATCACAAGAATCTCGGCGTCAGCCTGCTCACCGCCGGACACTTCGCGGAGGGCACCGCCGAGTACGAATGGCGCAGCCGGCAGGCCGTCTGGCAATGGAACCGCGACTGCCCCGGCACACCGCTGTGGGACGGCGGCCCGCTCGCCGGCAAGACCATCCTGGTCCATTTCGAGCAGGGGCTCGGCGACACCGTGCAGTTCATCCGCTACATGCCGGTGCTCAAGGCCATGGGCGCCCGCACGGTCTTCGAATGCCAACCGCCGCTCAAGCGCCTTCTTGCCGACGTTCCGGGCATCGACGCGCTGGTGGCGCGCGGCGAGCCGCTTCCCGAGGTCGACTGCCTCGTGCCCCTGATGAGCCTTCCCCATCGCTGCCGGACGACGGCGGAGACGATCCCCGGCGGCGTTCCATACCTGCGGGCCGATCCGGACCGGGCGGCGTTCTGGCGCCGGCGGATCGCCGAGGCGGGGCGGCCGGGCGAGGTCCGGGTGGGCATCCAGTGGCGCGCCGCGGGGGCCGACCGCTCGATTCCGCTGGAACGCTTCGCGCGCTTGTCGCACCTTTCCGGGGTGCGGCTGTACAGCCTGCAGAAGGCGGATGGACCCGGCCGGTGGGAGCGGCCCGACGACCGGCTGGGAATCGTCTCGCTGCCGGACCGGGACGGGAAAGGTGAGGATGAGGGGTTTGTCGACACCGCCGCGATCATCGAGGGCATGGACCTGATCGTCGCCTGCGATTCCGTGGTCGGCCACATCGCCGGCGCCATGGGGCGTCCGGTGTTCCTCGCCTTGCCGTGGCTGGGGGACTGGCGCTGGATGCGCCTCCCCGACCGCACGCCCTGGTACCCGCAGACCCGGCTGTTCCGCATGGCGCGCCGCAACGATTGGGACGGGGTGATGGCCCGGATCGCCGCCGAGATTGCCGTCCTGGTCGCCCGGCGCGCCGCGGGGCTGTCGTGACGACTGCCACGATGGCGGGCGTCGAGGCGGCGTCCCGGCTTTACCGCGCCGGACGGCTGGCGGAGGCCATCGACGCCTGCCGGGCCGTGCTGGCGGCGGAGCCGGGGCGTTTCGATGCGCTCAACCTGCTCGGCGCCGCGCTGTTCTCGGTCGGCCAGGACAGCGCCGCCAGGGAGGCACTGTGCGACGCGGTCCGCATCGCTCCGGGGCACGCCACCGCGCTGACCAACCTCTGCGTCGTCCTGCAACACCGCCGGGAGTGGCACGCCGCCGAGCGCGCCCTGCGCACGCTGATGGCGGTGCAGCCGGAGTCCGCGGCCGTCTGCAGCCGATTGGGCACGGTGTCGCAGGAAACCGGAGACCTGGACGCGTCCGCCCGGTTCCTGCTGCGCGCCGCGCGCCTCGATCCCGGCCCGAGCGTGCAATGGCACAATCTCGGCCTGATCCGGATGCTCGCCGGCGACATGGCGGCGGCGTCCCAGGATTTGCGCCGGGCGGTCGCCATCGCGCCCGACGGGGCCGTCGCTCAGGTCCAGCTTGGCGAAACGCTGCTGCGGCTTGGTCGGGTGGAGGAGGCCGCCGGGGTTTTCAGCCGCGCGCTCCGGCTCGACCCGACCGCCGCCGACGCGGCCAACGGTCTGACGCGCTGTGCGCGCTACCGCGCCATCGGATCGGCGGCGCCGGTGTCCGGATCGGTGTCCGGATCGGGGCTGGCGGTCCGGGGCGCCTTCACAAGCGCCACGGGCTACGGCCGTTTCTGCCAGCGTTTCATCCGGACGTTGCGCCGGCGGGCCGTGCCCCTGCAGGCGATCGGGATCTTCGGTCCGGAATCCTGGGAGGAGGATCTCGGCCCGCCGGCTCCCGCCAAGGCCCTGGTGAACTTCCTCATCCCGCTGGCGGTCGAGCGGGTGCCCGGCCTGGCCACGGTGACCTTCACGATGTTCGAGGGAACCCGGATACCGCCGGCCTGGCGGCGCCAGAGCGAGCACAGCGACCTCATCATCGTGCCCAGTGAATCGTCCCGTGTGGCCTGGGCGGCGCAGGGCTTCCCGGAGGATCGCCTGCGGGTCTGCCCCTTGGGGGTCGACCCGGAGGACAGTGCCGCCGACGGTCCCGTGCCGACCCTGGTCGATCCGCGCGGACGTCGGGTCTCCAGCTACCGGCACCGTTTCCTCAACGTCTCGGATTTCATTCCCCGCAAGAACATCGACGGGCTGCTGCGGGTCTGGCTGCGCGGCACGGCGTCCACCGACGACGCGGTTCTCATCCTGAAGCTGGGCAACGGGAAAAACCCGGCGTTCGGCGCGGAGCTCGGCGATCTGGTCCGGCGGACGGAGGCCGCCGTCGGAAAGCGGATGGCCGACGCGGCGCCGGTGGTGCTGATCAACCAGCTCCTGTCGGACGCCGACATGACGGGGCTGATGCGGGCGGCCAACCATTACTGGAGCATGTCGCATGGCGAAGGTTGGGACCTGCCCCTCTCCAAGGCGGGGGCGATGGGCTTGAGCCTGATCGCGCCGCGCCATTCGGCCTATGTGGATTATCTCGACGACCGGGTGGCCCGCCTGATCCCGTCCGCCGTCCGCCCCGCGCGCCTGCCCTACAGCGAGCGGGCCTATCCGCCGTTCCACGGGCTCGACTGGTGGGACCCGGACGAGGACGCGGCGGCGGACATCCTGACCGCCATCATCCGCAGCGGCGGCACCGACCACCCGTCGGCCCGCGGCCATCTGGTGGAAGGCTTCTCCTGGAGCCGCGCGGCGGACCGGCTGCTCGCCATCCTCGACGACGCGGGCCTGCGGTGATGGGGATCCCGGCCGAAACGGCGGCGGTGCGGAGCTTCGCCGCGGCCCTGGACCATCATCAGGCGGGCCGGCTCGCCGCCGCCGAGGCCGGCTACCGGGCGATCCTGCGCGACGATCCCGGGCACGCCCACGCCAACAACAATCTGGCCATCCTGCTGCGCGGCATGGGACGGCGGGAGGAAGCCGTCGCCTGCTACCGTCAGGCCATCGCGGCGCTGCCGGACGACGCGCCGATCCGCAGCAACCTCTCCTGCGCGCTGGCCGACATCGACCGGCCGGCCGAGGCGCTGGCGGCGGTGCGCGTGGCGCTGTCCCTGTCCCCGGACTACGCGGACGCCTGGTTCAACGCCGGCAACCTCCTGAAGGCGGAGCGGCGCCCCGACCGTGCGCTCGCCGCCTACCGGCGGGCGCTGCGGCTGAAGCCCGGCATGGGCGGGGCCCACAGCAACATGGGCGACGTCTACCGCGACCTGGGCGAATCGAGCCGCGCCGTGGACTGCTACCGGGCGGCGATGCTGGCGCAGCCCGACCTGCCGCAACCCGTCGTCAACCTCGGCGAGGCGCTGAAGGAGCAGGGGCGGATCACCGAGGCCATCGCCGTCTTCGAAAGCGGGATGGAGCGCCACCCCGATCTGGCCCTGCTCCATTCCAACCTGCTGTTCGCCCTGCACTACACGCCCTGGGTGCCGCCCGAGATCATCGCCCGTGCCCACGCGCACTGGAACGAGCGGCACGCCCGGCCGCTGATGCCGCCGCACCGGCAATTCCTCAACGACCGCAACCCCGGCCGGCGGCTGCGGGTGGGCTACGTCTCGCCCGACTTCCGTGCCCACGCCTGCGCCCATTTCATCGAGCCCCTGCTGCGCGAGCACGACCGCGGCGCGGTGGAGATTTTCTGCTACGCCACCTCGACCCATCACGACGCGATCACCGAACGCTTGAGGCGTCTGGCCGACGGATGGCGGTCGCTGGCCGCGCTCGACGATGCCGCCGCCGCGGCGCTGGTCGAGCGCGACCGCATCGACCTCCTGGTCGATCTGGCCGGCCACACGGCGCACAGCCGGCCGCTGCTGTTCGCCCGCAAGCCGGCCCCGGTCCAGGTCGCCTGGCTGGGCTATCCCGACACCACCGGCATGCCGGCGATCGACCACCGACTGACCGACGCGGTCGCCGACCCGCCGGGCCTCACCGACGCCTGGCACGCCGAGCGGCTGGTCCGCCTGCCCAAGGGGTTTCTCGCCTTCCAGCCGTTGCGCTTCGTCATCCCGCGCGACGAACCGCCGGCGCTGGCCAACGGCTTCGTGACCTTCGGCTCCTTCAACAACGCCGCCAAGGTGACGCCGGAGGTGGTGCGGGTCTGGTCGGCCATCCTGGTCCGCGTGCCGTCCGCCCGCCTGATCCTCAAGAGCCGCGCCTTCGGTGACCCGCCGACGCGGGCGCGCTATCTGCAACAGTTCGTCGGCAACGGCGTGGACCCCGGCCGTGTCGATCTGCTTCCCCCGATGGATGTGATCGATCACCATCTGCGGGCCTACGACCGGATCGACATCGGCCTCGACCCCTTCCCCTACAACGGCACCACCACCACCTGCGAGGCGCTGTGGATGGGCGTGCCGGTGATCACGCTCGCCGGCCGCCACCACGTCGCGCGGGTGGGCGCCAGCCTGCTGACGCAATGCGGGCTGGCCGAATTCATCGCAACCGACGAGGCGGGCTACGTCGAAACCGCCGTCGCCCTGGCCGGCGACACCGAGCGCCTGGCCGCGCTGCGCCGCGGCATGACGGAGCGCATGGAGCGTTCGGCGCTCAACGACCATCGCGGCTTCGCGGCGGCCGTCGAGGCGGCCTATCGCGGCATGTGGCGATCCTGGCTCGGGCGGGAGCGGGACGCGGCGGCGATGGAGTGCTGAGCGCCCGCCGCATCACCGGCCGGTCCGGCGCCGGACCTCCTCGCGCAGGGCGTCCGCCGCCCGGGCGAACACCGGATCCCAGTCCTGGCCGGGCCCCTGGCGGAACAGACGCATCGACGGGTACCAGGGCGTGCGGTCGCCGGCAAAGCCGTAGATCCAGTAGGGCACATGCTGCACGAGGTTCCAGACCGGCGTTCCGAGGGACCCGGCGAGGTGCGCCACCGAACTGTCGGTCATGATGACGAGGTCGAGCTGTTCCAGCATCGCCGCCGTGTCGGCGAAATCGTCCAGCTCGGGGCCGAGCGGGGTCACCAGGCAGCCGGCAACGCCGCTGTCCGCGAGTTCGGCCTCGGGCGGTCCCTTCTGAAGACTGTAGAGCCGCACGCCCGGCACCTCGGCGAAGCGCAGGAAGCGGGCGAGGCTGGTGGCGCGCCGGCCGTTGTCGGCGAAGGTCACCCGCCCCGACCACACGATCCCGACGCGCAGCGTGCCCGGCTCCCGCGCGCCGAACCGGTGGGCGGCCTTCTCGCGGGAGGAATCCGGAATGGTCAGGGTCACCGGTGGCGGGATCGAGGCCAGCGTGGTGGCGAACAGGCCCGGCAGGCTCATCTGCGACGCCTCGGCGTCGAAGGCGGGCGGCGGACTCCCCGGCTGCAGGACAGCGTCGACGCCCAACCCCGACAGCACCCGGCGCAGCTCCGGATGGCACTCGTACAGCACCCGGCCACCCAACGCCTTGACGAGCGGCACGTAGCGCGCGGCCAGGATGGCGTCGCCGAATCCCTGCTCGGCAAACAGGAACAGGGCGCGCCCGTCGAGCGGGCCGCCGTTCCAGTCCCGTCCCGACATCGGCCGGCCATGGTAGGAGGCGAGCCCGCGCCGGGCCTCGTAATCGGCGAAGCCGTGGACGTAGTCGCCGATCTGAAGCCGGGTGAGCGCCCGCTCCCAGCGCAATTCAGGGGTTGAGGTCCCGTCCGCGGCCGCCCGCTCGATCATCGCGAGCGTGTCCTTGAAGCGCCCCGCCTTGCGCAGGGCCACGGCGCTGTTGAAGAGGAGGTTCGCGGCGCCGGGTTCGAGCCGGAGCGCCTCGCCATGCGCGGCCAGCGCCTCGTCGAACCGGCCGGCTTCCACCAGGGCGTTGCCCAGATTGCTCCAGATGCCGGCGTTTTCCGGCGCGACCTCCAAGCCCCGCCGGTGGCAGGCGATGGCCCCCTCCAGCTTTCCCGCGCGTCGGAGGAGATGGCCGAGCATGCTCCAGGCTCCATCATCGCGGGGATTGGCCGCGAGAAGGGCTTCCAGCTTGGTCGTCGCCTGTGCGTGCTCCATCCTCGTCCCCCGGCTCGCCGTGGCCGAACCGCAGGACCACGCTGCGACCATAGACTCGCGTCATCGCGCGGCTGTCAACCACTCGGCCCCGGGAGACGACGGCGCGATCGCGCGCCCACGCGGCATGGCGCGATCCCTTGGGAATTCACACAACCTTTTGTGAATTCCCTTATTTTTTATACGGTCGAATCCCTGAAGTAATTCGTCACAATTCGCGACACTCAGCAACCGACGCGCGACCAAACGAGAGATTTGGGAACAATCAGATGCCATCCCCACAACTCAGTCTCGCAGAGCCTATTTGGCATAACCCATACATCGCGTCGATTTCCTACTGCGGCGCGCATCTGCTCAAGCGGCGCGAGTGAGGCACAAGTAGGCGTAGATGATTTTTTAACTTCAATTACCCACTATTTCGCGGTAGTGGCCGATCGTACGAGAGCCATGACGCTCCGGCCGCCGTGGCGGCAGAGCCTAAAAACGCCGATGCGAGAGGGATGAGATGGCTGCTGGTGGAACACTGACGCTGACGGGCGGCTCGGACTACGTCTTCTCCTCGACGGAGGCCTGGTCGGGAATCGTCGGCAACGGCAGCACCCAGGGCGTCAGGCTCAACACCCAGGGTCAGACCCTGACCGTGTCCAACCTCGATCGCCTCATCGGCGGCACATCGACCCAGAGGAAGGATGTCGTGACGCTGGCCGGCACGGGCGGCAACACGATCACGGTCCAGGCCCTTGAGACGCTGATTGGCGGTTCCGGCAACGACCGGGTTCTGTTGACGTCCACCGGCACCACCATGGTGGTGGAATCGCTCGAAACGATCATCGGCGCAACCACCGGCACCGCCCTTATCACACTGGCCGGCACCACCGGCAACACCATGTCGGTGGCGTATCTGAAATCGCTGGTCGGCAGCGTCGGCAAGGACGTCATCAAGCTCGACGCCGCAGGCTCCACCGGTGCCACCATGGCGGTGTCCCTGATGGAGACGCTGATCGGGACCAACGGTCTGGACATAATTGCCACCATTGGCGGCGGCACCAACACGATGTTCTTGCAGGGCATCGAAACTGTCCTCGGAAACGGGTCCGCGGCTGCCGGCAACGATACGGTCATTCTGGCCAGCGGCGGCAACACGATCGGCGTCGCCTTCCTGGAAACCCTGATCGGCGGCAGCGGCAACGATATCGCGACGCTGGCCTTCAGATCCGGCACGATCAATATGCAGACCGGCGGCGGCACCATGGCCATATCGTCGATCGAAACGATCGTCGGTGGAGCCGCCGTCAACGGCGCCGGCGGCAGGAGCGCCGCCATCCTCCTCGACATCGGCAACACCATCACGGTGGCAAGCCTCAGCACCCTGATCGGCGGCGGCGGCAACGACGTTGTCAACATCACGCTCCGGGACGGAAGCCCGATCGTCGGCGACCAGAGCATTCCCTGGAGCACCACCGGCAGCACGATGCTGGTGTCGCTGGTCGAGACGATGATCGGCAGCTCCGGCGACGATCTGGTCGTCGCGCTCAACAGCGACGGCATGACCCTGTCGGTTTCGGCGATCGAATCCGTCGTCGGCAAGGCGGGCAACGACGTCGTCGTCCTCGGCGCCGGTGGAAACACCATCCAGGTGGAGGCGCTGGAAACCCTGATCGGCAGCGCCGGCAACGACGTGGTGACGGTGCGCACCAGCCGGGGCGCCACCATGACGGTGTCCGCCATCGAAACCATCGTCGGCAACGGGGGCACCGACGTCGTCTTCCTCGGCAACGGCGGCAACACGGTGCAGGTGGAGGGGCTGGAAACCCTGATCGGCGGCACCGGCAACGATGTGGTGACCGTCACCGACACCGCCGGCACCATCTACGTGTCCGGCGTCGAGACCATCTACACCCCCTATCAGACGCTGACGTTGAGCGGTACGGACACCTACGTCTCCCTGCCGCCGGCTCCCACCGACACGACGCCGCCGTCGATCACGACGGTGTCGATTCCGGACGCCGTGATGAAGATCGGCGACGTGGTGACCGTGACGATCACTGTGGCCTCGGACAGCGACACCTACACGCTGGGCGCCGGCAGCACCATCGGCGGCTTCACGCTGGGCAACCTGACCAAGGTCGACGCGACGACCTACACCGCGACCTTCACGGTGACCAGCGGCGGCACCGACGTCGCGGCGGGCGCGGACGTGCCGGTCAACATCGTGCTGACCGACACCGCCGGCAACTCCAACACCCCCTACACCACGGCGATCAGCCAGGGCGCCGACCGCATCGACGCCAACCGGCCGACCATCGCCTCGGCGGCGGTGAACGGCACGACGCTGACGATCACCTTCGCCGAAGCCATGTCGGCGACCAGCGCCGCCGGCCTGACCGTCACGGTCGCCGGCCAGAGCCGCGCGGCGACCTACGCCAGCGGTTCGGGCACCACCACGCTGACCTTCACCCTGGCCTCGCCGGTCGCCCAGGGCCAGACGGTGACGCTTGACTACAACCCCGGCACCGGCACACTGACCGACACCGCGAGCAACGCCCCGGCCACCGTCACCAACCAAACGGTGACGAACAACACCGCAGCCCCTGACACGACGCCGCCGTCGATCACGACGGTGTCGATTCCGGACGCCGTGATGAAGATCGGCGACACGGTGACCGCGACGATCACCGTGGCCTCGGACAGCGACACCTACACGCTGGGCGCCGGCAGCACCATCGGCGGCTTCGCGCTCAGCAACCTGACCAAGATCAACGCGACGACCTACACCGCGACCTTCACGGTGACCAGCGGCGGCACCGACGTCGCGGCGGGCGCGGACGTGCCGGTCAACATCGTGCTGACCGACACCGCCGGCAACTCCAACACTCCCTACACCACGGCGATCAGCCAGGGCGCCGACCGCATCGACGCCAACCGGCCGACCATTGCCTCGGCGGCGGTGAACGGCACGACGCTGACGATCACCTTCGCCGAAGCCATGTCGGCGACCAGCGCCGCCGGCCTGACCGTCACGGTCGCCGGCCAGAGCCGCGCGGCGACCTACGCCAGCGGTTCGGGCACCACCACGCTGACCTTCACCCTGGCCTCGGCGGTCGCCCAGGGCCAGACGGTGACGCTTGACTACAACCCCGGCACCGGCACCCTGACCGACACCGCGAGCAACGCCCCGGGCA
Organism: Azospirillum brasilense; assembly: GCF_005222205.1. NCBI lineage: Bacteria > Pseudomonadati > Pseudomonadota > Alphaproteobacteria > Rhodospirillales > Azospirillaceae > Azospirillum > Azospirillum brasilense. The sequence goes on from NZ_CP032346.1 coordinate 1,174,878, forward strand.
GCGTCACCAACCAGTCGGTGACGAACAACACCCCGGACACGACGCCGCCCTCGATCACCAACGTCACCATCCCCAACCAGCCGGCCCAGGTCGGCGACACGGTGACGGTGACGATCACCGTGGCCTCGGACAGCGACACCTACACGCTGGGCAACGGCAGCACGATCAACGGCTTCGCGCTCGCCAACCTGACCAAGGTCAGCGCCACCACCTACACCGCCACCTTCACCGTCACCGCCGACGGCCTGCGCACCGGCAACCGCGCCGCCGGCGACGACATCCCGGTCAACATCGTCCTGGTCGACGGCGCCAGCAACGCCAACACCCCCTACACCACCCCGATCAGCCAGACCAACGACCGCATCGACACCGACGCCCCGCCGGTCCTGGCCGTCCCCGCCACCCCGCCGACGCTGGTCGACACCGCCGCCGCCGACAGCTTCCCGCTGATCGACGGCCAGCTCTCCGCCACCGACCTGGAAGGCGGCACGCTGACCTACTCCCTCGCCGGATCCCAGGCCTCCCCGGTCCAGCACGGCAGCGTCACGCTCAGCAACGGCGTCACCTACGACACCTGGTCCACCGGCCCGGGCGGCACCGCCTACGTCAACAGCCAGACCGGCCACTACGCCTACGTCTTCGACGCCGCCTTCCTCAACGGCGTCCCCGCCGGGCCGATGCAGGGCACCAGCACCTTCACCGTCTCCGACGGCAACCGCACCGTCTCCCAGCAGCTCACCCTCAACTTCACCGGCGCCAACGACAGCCCCATCCTGTCCAACGACGCCCGCAGCCTGACCACCATCGACCAGGGCATCGCCGACGCCGCCAACACCGGCACCACCGTCACCGCCCTGCTCGCCTCCGCCGGCACCGCCACCGACGCCGAGTACGACAGCCCCGTGCCGATGGTCACCGTCCTCCCGCTGGGCATCGCCGTCACCGGGGTGATCAACACCAACGGCACCTGGCAGTACAAGGTCGGCAGCGGCGCCTGGACCGACATCCCCACCGCCTCGTCCAACGGTTCGGCGCTGCTGCTCGCCGGGTCGGACCGCGTGCGCTTCGTGCCGAGCGGCTCGGGCTTCACCAACACCGACACCGGCGGCCTGACCTTCAAGGCGTGGGACCGCACCAGCGGCACGGCCGGCGCCACCGCCGACACCACCACCGCCGACGCCTTCAGCACGGGCAGCGCCACCGCGACGATCACCGTCGACGCCGTGCCGACCCTGACCGCGACCGGCGGAGCCAAGACCTTCGGCGTCGGGGTGGACAGCGCGACCAGCCTGTTCAGCGGCGTGGCGGCCTCCACGGTGGAGGCCGGGCAGAGCTTCCGCGGCGCGGTGTTCACGGTCAGCGGCGTGGTCGACGCCACCGAGGTCCTGACCATCGGCGGCACCGACGTCGCCCTGACCAACGGCGCCACCGCCACCCTGAGCGGGCTGGGCGCCGCGGGCGGCAACGCCGGCGTGAGCGTGTCGGTGGTCGGCGGCGTCGCCACGGTGACGGTCACCGGCCTGGAGCGCGACGACGCGCAGATGAGCGCGCTTCTGGGCGGCGTCACCTACAAGAACACCAGCGCGTCGGCGACGCTGGGCGACCGCACGGTGGCCGTCGCCAGCCTGACCGACAGCGGCGGCGCCACCGGAGCCGCGACCATCTCCGGGGTCAGCGCGGTGGTGAGCGTGGCCGACGTGACGCCGCCGGCGGCACCGGTGGTCACCAGCGCGGCGCTGACCAACAGCGCCACGCCGACCCTGGCCGGCACGGCGGAGGCGGGCAGCACGGTGACCGTCACGGTGGGTGGGGCGACCTACACCACGACGGCGACGGGCGGAAACTGGTCGGTCGACCTCGCCACGGCGACGCCGGCCTCCGGCGTGCTGAACCTGAACGCCAACGGCACCAACGCGGTGTCCGTCACCGCCAAGGACGCGTCCAACAACACGTCCACCGCCGGCACGCAGACGCTGACGATCGACACCACGGCGCCCAACGCTCCGGCGGTGACCAGCGCGGCGCTGACCAAGAACGCCACCCCGACCATTGCCGGCACGGCCGAGACCGGCAGCACCGTCACCGTCACGGTGGGCGGCGCCACCTACACCACGACGGCGACCAACGGGACCTGGAGCCTCAACCTCGCCACCGAGACGCCGGTCTCCGGATCGCTCAGCCTGAACGCCAACGGCACGAATGCCATCTCGGCGACGGCCACCGACGCGGCCGGCAACGTCTCCACGGCCGGCACGCAGACGCTGACCGTCGACACCACCGCGCCCAACGCTCCGGCAGTGACCAGCGCGGCGCTGACCAAGAACGCCACCCCGACCCTGGCCGGCACGGCCGAGACCGGCAGCACCGTCACCGTCACGGTGGGCGGCGCCACCTACACCACGACGGCGACCAACGGGACGTGGAGCCTCAACCTCGCCACCGAGACGCCGACCGCTGGCGTGCTGAACCTCAACGCCAACGGCACCAACCCGGTGTCGGTGACGGCGACCGACGCGGCCGGCAACACCTCGACCGCCGGCACGCAGTCGCTGACCATCGACACCACCGCTCCGAACGCTCCGACCGTCACCACGGCGCTGAGCAACAACACGACGCCGATCCTTACCGGCGCGGCCGAGACCGGCAGCACGGTGACGGTCACCGTCGGCGGCGCCACCTACACCACCACCGCCACCAACGGCAGTTGGTCCATCAACCTCGCCACCGCGACGCCGACCGCCGGCTCGCTCAGCCTGAACGCCAACGGCGCCAACCCCGTCTCGGCCACCGCCACCGATGCGGCCGGCAACACCTCGACCGCCGGCACGCAGACGCTGACCATTGACACCACGGCGCCCAACGCGCCGGCGGTGACCAGTGCGGCTCTGAGCAACAGCACGACCCCGACCATTGCCGGCACGGCCGAGACCGGCAGCACCGTCACCGTCACGGTGGGTGGGGCGACCTACACCACCACCGCCACCAACGGCAGTTGGTCCATCAACCTCGCCACCGCGACGCCGGTCTCCGGATCGCTCAGCCTGAACGCCAACGGCACGAATGCCATCTCGGCGACGGCAACCGACGCGGCGGGCAATAACTCCACGGCCGGCACGCAGACGCTGACGATCGACACCACCGCGCCCAACGCCCCGGCGGTGACCAGCGCGGCGCTGACCAAGAACGCCACCCCGACCATTGCCGGCACGGCCGAGACCGGCAGCACCGTCACCGTTACGGTGGGTGGTGCCACCTACACCACGACGGCAACCAACGGGACCTGGAGCCTCAACCTCGCCACCGAGACGCCGACCGCCGGCTCGCTCAGCCTGAACCCCAACGGCACGAATGCCATCTCGGCGACGGCGACCGACGCGGCGGGCAACGTCTCTTCGGCCGGCACGCAGACGCTGACCATCGACACCACGGCGCCGAACGCTCCGGCGGTGACCAGTGCGGCTCTGAGCAACAGCACGACCCCGACCATTGTCGGCACGGCGGAAGTCGGCAGCACGGTGACCGTCACGGTGGGTGGGGCGACCTACACCACCACGGCGGCCAACGGGACCTGGAGCCTCAATCTCGCCACCGCGACGCCGACCGCCGGCTCGCTCAGCCTCAACGCCAACGGCGCCAACCCGGTGTCGGCCACCGCCACTGACGCGGCGGGCAACACCTCGACCGCCGGCACGCAGTCGCTGACCATCGACACCACGCTGCCCAACGCCCCGGCAGTGACCAGTGCGGCGCTGAGCAACAGCACGACCCCGACCCTCACCGGCACGGCGGAAGCCGGCAGCACGGTCACCGTCACGGTGGGTGGGGCGACCTACACCACCACGGCGGCCAACGGGACCTGGAGCCTCAACCTCGCCACCGCCACTCCGGTGACCGGCACGCTGAGCCTGAACGCCAACGGCGCCAACCCGGTGTCGGCTACCGCCACCGACGCCGCCGGCAACGTCTCAGCGCCGGGCACGCAGTCGTTGACCATCGACACCACGGCGCCCAACGCGCCGGCGGTGACCAGCGCCGCGCTGAGCAACAGCACGACCCCGACCCTCACCGGCACGGCGGAAGCCGGCAGCACGGTGACGGTCACGGTGGGCGGTGCCACTTACACCACCACGGCGGCCAACGGGACCTGGAGCCTCAACCTCGCCACGGCCACTCCGGTGACCGGCACGCTCAGCCTCAACGCCAACGGCGCCAACCCGGTGTCGGCGACGGCCACCGATGCCGCGGGCAACACCTCGACTGCTGGCACGCAGTCGCTGACCATCGACACCACGCTGCCCAACGCCCCGGCAGTGACCAGTGCGGCGCTGAGCAACAGCACGACCCCGACCCTCACCGGCACGGCGGAAGTGGGCAGCACGGTGACCGTCACGGTGGGCGGCGCCACCTACACCACCACGGCGACCGGCGGAAACTGGTCCATCAACCTCGCCACCGCAACGCCGACCGCTGGGTCGCTGAGCCTGGACGCCAACGGCGCCAACCCGGTGTCGGCCACCGCCACCGATGCCTCCGGCAACGTCTCGGCACCGGGCACCCAGACGCTGACCATCGACACCACCGCTCCGAACGCCCCGGCGGTGACCAGCGCGGCGCTGACCAACAGCACCACGCCCACCCTCACCGGCACGGCGGAAGCCGGTGCGACGGTCACCGTCACGGTGGGTGGGGCGACCTACACCACCACCGCCACCAATGGCGGCGCCTGGAGCCTCAACCTCGCCACGGCCACTCCGGTGACCGGCACGCTCAGCCTCGACGCCAACGGCACGAACACCGTCTCGGCCATGGCGACCGACGCGGCGGGCAACATGTCCTCGGCCGGCACCCAGTCGCTGACCGTCGACACCACGGCCCCCACCGCCACCGTGCGGTTCGAGGACGACAGCATCGACGCCATCGAGCAGTCCAGCGCCGCCTTCACCATCAGCGGCGGCGAGGCCGGGACCGCCTTCACCTGGACGATCACCTCGGCCGGCGGCGGCCAGGTCACCGGCAGCGGCGTGATGAGCGGACCGACCGCCCAGGTGACCGGGCTCGACCTCTCCGCCCTGGGCGACGGCACCCTCACCCTGACGCTGGGCCTGACCGACCCGGCGGGCAACGCCTCGGTCCCCGTCACCGCGACGACGCAGAAGCTCACCGCCACCGTGGAGAAGCCCGCCCCCGTCGCCCCGCCCCCGGTCGCCACCGTGGACGGCGCCACCGTCAGCGGCGCGGTCACCACCGGCAGCGACGGCAAGCGCGTCACCACCGTGACCATCGCGGCCAGCAACGAGGAGCGGGTGGAGGACAGCAACACCGCCAATGCCGACCTCGCCGACGTGCCGGTGGTGCGCGAGCAGGTGGTCGATCGGCAGACCGGCCAGGTCTCGACGATGACCACCCTGACGGTCAGCGTCTCCACCGGCGTGGCCGTGACCACCAGCGGCAGCGCCGAGCGGCAGACCGCCGCGGAGGCCCAGACCGGGGTGGCCGGGCTGATCGCCGCCATCGAGGCGCGCACCGACGCCGGCACGGCCTCGCGCGGCAACCTGACCGGCGGCGGCGACAGCTTCCTCTCGGTGCTGTCGGCCCAGGCCCAGCTTCTGGTGCGCGCCATCGACTTCAGCGCGCCGGGGGTGGCCGCCGGCCAGGCGGTGCAGACCAAGGTGACCGGCAACACGCTGGGCGGCACCGGGGTGGCCAGCACGGCGCCGACCGCGGTGGTGCTCAACACCACGGCGCTGGCCGGGGCGGTGACCATCCAGCTCGACAACGTCGAGTTCGCCGCGGTGGTCGGCAACGCCACGCTGGTCGGCGGCGACGGCGAGCAGATCGTCTACGGCGACGACCACGAGCAGTACATGTACCTGGGGGCCGGCGACGACATCCTGCACGGCGGCGGCGGCAACGACACGATCGCCAGCGCCGGCGGCAACGACACGCTGTACGGCGACGAGGGCGACGACGTGGTGATGGGCGGCGAGGGCGACGACTGGCTGTTCGGCGGCGAGGGCAACGACCTGGTGGGCGGCGGGGTTGGCAACGACGCGCTGTTCGGCGGCACGGGCCAGGACATCCTGTTCGGCGAGGCGGGGGACGACACGCTGACCGGCGAGGAGGGCGACGACACGCTGTCCGGCGGGGCGGGCAACGACCTGCTGTTCGGCGGGTCGGGCAACGACTTCCTGATCGGCGACGACGGCGACGACACGCTGAGCGGCGGCGACGGCAACGACGTGGCGCTGGGCGGGGCGGGGCGCGACCTGATCGGTCTCGGCGCGGGCGACGACCTGGCCAGCGGCGGCGACGGCGACGACACGCTGTTCGGCGAGGACGGCAACGACACGCTGTTCGGCGGGGCGGGCAACGACCTGCTGAACGGCGGGGCGGGCAACGACGTGCTGTTCGCCGACGGCGGAGCGGACACGCTGTGGGGCGGCGCCGGGGCGGACGTCTTCGCCTTCGGTCGGGCGTCGGGCGGGTCGGTGGTGATGGACTTCCAGGCCGGGATCGACCGTCTGGCGCTCTACGACGCCACCATGGACCTCGGCGCGGTGATCCGCTCGGCCCGGGTGGAGGGCGGCAGCACCACCCTCGACATCGGGGCGGGCAACCGCATCACCATCCTCGGCCAGACCGGCAACGTCGCCGCCTGGTTCGGCTGAGCGGGCATAACGCCAGACGGAACGGCGGGTGCCGGGGCCTTCGGGCTCCGGCACCCGCCGTTTCCGTTTCAGGCGGCGGATCAACTCAAATCCGGAGACGGCCCTCAGGCCATTTCCGGCATTGATGGGAGGTTTTGGTCCGGGAAAACCCGCCCGCTCAGTAGGACTTCGGCAGGTCCAGGACGTGCTCGGCGACGTAGGCCAGGATCAGGTTGGTGGAGACGGGTGCCACCTGATACAGCCGGGTCTCGCGGAACTTGCGCTCCACGTCATACTCGCTGGCGAAGCCGAAACCGCCGTGGAACTGCAGGCAGGCGTTCGCCGCCTCCCACGACGCCTTGGCGGCAAGGTACTTCGCCATGTTGGCCTGGGCGCCGCAGGGCTCCCCGGCGTCGTAAAGGCGGCAGGCCTCGAAGCGCATCAGGTTGGCGGCCTCGACCTCGATGAAGCTCTCGGCGATGGGGAACTGCACGCCCTGGTTCTGGGCGATCGGGCGGCCGAACACCTGACGGTCGCGCGTGTAGTCGCAGACCTTGTCGACGAACCAGTAGCCGTCGCCGATGCATTCCGCCGCGATCAGCACCCGCTCGGCGTTGAGGCCGGTCAGGATGTACTTGAAGCCCTGGCCCTCCTCGCCGATCAGGTTCTCCGCGGGGATTTCCAGATTGTCGAAGAACAGCTCGTTGGTCTCATGGTTGACCATGTTGCGGATGGGCTGGACGGTCATCCCCTTGCCCATCGCCTCCTTGATGTCGACGATGAAGATCGACATGCCCTCCGACTTCTTGCGCACCTGGTCGAGCGGCGTGGTGCGGGCCAGGAGGATCATCAGGTCGGAATGCTGGACGCGGGAGATCCACACCTTCTGCCCATTGATGACGTAGCGGTCCCCCTTCTTCTCCGCCCGGGTCTTGATGCGGGTGGTGTCGGTGCCGGTGGTCGGCTCGGTGACGCCCATCGACTGGAGGCGCAGCTCGCCCGCCGCGATCTTCGGCAGGTAGCGGCGGCGCTGCTCCTCCGAGCCGTGCCGGACCAGCGTGTTCATGTTGTACATCTGGCCGTGGCAGGCGCCGGAATTGCCGCCCGAGCGGTTGATCTCCTCCATGATCACGGAGGCTTCGGTCAGGCCGAGGCCCGAACCGCCGTATTCCTCCGGGATCAGCGCGGCCATCCAGCCGGCCTTGGTCAGCGCGTCCACGAATTCCTCGGGATAGCCGCGCTCCTCGTCGATGCGGCGATGGTACTCGCTGGGGAATTCGGCGCAGAGCGCGCGCACGGCGTCGCGGATCTCGTCGAAGCCCTGACCGATGCTGGTCTTCATGTCTCGTCACCCTGCTTTTTTCGTTGTGGCCGCGTTTCAGGTCTTGGGAGCGCTGCGCGCCAGGATGGCCTTCGCCCGCTCGGCGACCGGGCGGTCGACCATGCGCCCATCCACCTGTACGGCGCCGCGCCCCGCCGCCTGGGCCTCGTCCCACGCCGCGACCACCCGCCCGGCCCAAGCCACGTCGGCGGCGGAGGGGGCGAAGACGTCGCGGACGACGGGCAGCTGGGCCGGGTGGATGCACAGCGCGCCGGTCATCCCGACGGCCCGCGCCTGCGCCACCATGGCGCGGTAGGCGTCGAGGTCGCGGAACTCGGCCAGCGAACCCGGCAGGCCGATCGCCGCGAGACCATGGGCGGCGGCGGCCAGCGCGATCTGGCGGCACGGCAGGGCGAGCAGCGCCTCGGTCGGCTCCACCCCCAGCGTCAGGGCGAAATCCTCGCTGCCGAGCGCCAGCGCCGCCACGCGCGGGACGGCGGCGATCCCGGCCAGCCGCTCCAACCCCAGCGGACTTTCGATGAGGGCGACAAGGCCGATGGCGCCCGGCGTCAGGCCGCGCTCCGCCTCCCACTCCGCGATCATGGCGGAGAGGACGCGCAGCGCCCCGGCGTCCTCGGCCTTGGGCACCACCAGGGCGGCCACGCCGGGGCGCACGGCGGCCTCCAGATCGGCGACGGCGTCGCGCCAGCCGCTGTTGATCCGCACGAGCACCGGCACGCCCAGCCCGTGCAGCCGGTCGATCGGCACGGACAACCCGCGCCGGGCCTCCGGCTTGCCGGCGGGCAGGACCGCGTCCTCCAGGTCGAGGATGAGGGCGTCCGCCCCGCGCTGGTGGGCCTTCTCCAGCAGTTTGGCGTTGTCGGCGGGGACGAAGAGATAGGATTGATACGGCAGGGACATCAGACGTTTCCTCCAACCGTGTCGCAATGCGCCGCCGTCATGACCGTTCGGCGTCCAGCTCGGCGGACATCGCCACGAAGCCCTCGTGGTCGGTCACCCACAGCGTGGCCCCGGTTTCGGTGGGCGCGCCGCACAGGGTCAGCGGATGGATGTCGAACAGCGGCCGCTTGGCCCGGAAGCGGAAGCCGGTCACCCGCGCGCCCGGATTCTCGCGCAGGAACAGGTCCATCAGCATGTTGGCGCTGAGCGGGCCGTGGAACACCAGCCCCGGATAGCCCTCGACGTCGCGGCAATAGTCGCGGTCGTAATGGATGCGGTGGCCGTTGAAGGTCAGGGCGGAGTAACGGAACAGCAGCACGGGATCGGGCTGGATGCGCCGCTGCCACACCGCCTCGCCCGCCGGGCGCTCGCCGGGGACGGGAGCGTCGCCGGGCTTGGCGGCCTCGCGGTAGACGATGTCGTGGAATTCGGTGATGGCGACACCGGCGGCGGTGCTGATCTCGTGCCGGACCTTCACGAAGACCATCCGGCCCGACCGGCCCTCCTTGGGAGTGACCTCCTCGATGGTCGAGCGGCGGGTGATCGCCTCGCCGCTGCGGATGGGACGGTGGAAGGTCAGGGTGTCGCCGGCCCACATGCGGCGGGGCAGCTCCACCGGCGGCAGGAAACCGCCCTTGTGCGGATGGCCGTCCTCGGCAATGTCGCGCTGCAGCGCCTTGGGCAGGAAGTACAGCCAATGCCCCAGCGGCGGCACCTCGCCCGCCGGCCAGGGCGGGTTGTCGTGGTCGAGCATCGCCGCCAGACCGGTCAGCGCCACCGGCGCCGCGACGTCCTCGGCGCTTTCCGACCGGCCGATCCAGTCGCGCAAATGGTCCATGCTCATGCTCCCCCCTTATTGTTCAAAGACTTCACGCCGGACGGCGTCGGTGTGTTGGCCCAGCGCCGGAACGGCGCCGGAGGCGTAGGGTCGGCCGCGCACCTGCACCGGCGGCGCCACCACGTCGACCGGTCCGCCCGGCGTCTCGGCGGTCACGCGGCGCAGCTGCGCGTGGGTGGACAGGTCCGCCACCTCGTTGAGCGAGCCGAAGGCGGTGCGCGCGCGGTTCAGGCGGCGCACCGCCTCGGCGTGGTCCATGGTCCGGAAGATGGCGGCGACGAGGCCGTCCAGCTCCGGACGGTTGGCGACGCGGCGGTTGTTGGTCGCGAAGCGCTCGTCGGTCGCCAGCTCCGGCCGCAGCAGCACGTCGGCGCAGAAGGCCGCCCATTCGCGCTCGTTCTGGATCGACAGCACCACCTGCCGGCCGTCGGCCAGGGCGAAGGCGGAATAGGGGGCGATGCTCGGGTGCATCAGCCCGACCCGTCCCGGCGCCTTGCCGCCATGGTCGTGGTGCATCAGCGGCACCATCATCCACTCCGCCAGCGAATCGAACAGGGACACGGCCACCGCCGATCCCTCGCCGGTGCGCTCGCGCTCCAGCAGCGCCTGGAGCACGCCGGTGTAGGCGTTCATGCCGCAGGCGATGTCAGCCACCGAGACGCCGACGCGCCCCGGCTGGTCCGGCGACCCGGTGATCGATGCCAGCCCGGTCTCGCTCTGCACCAGCAGGTCGTAGGCCTTCATGTCGCGGTAGGGGCCGTCGTCGCCGTAGCCGGAGATGTCGCAGGTGATCAGCCGGGGATGGCGCCGCCGCAGAGCGTCCGAGCCGAAACCGGCCCGCTCCGCCGCGCCGGGCGCCAGATTCTGCACGAAGACGTCGGCGCGGGCGATCAGCCGCTCCAGCAGTTCGGCATCCTCGGGCTTCTTGATGTCGAGGACGACCGACTCCTTGCCGCGGTTGAGCCAGACGAAATAGGAACTCTGCCCGTGGACGACGGCATCGTAGCCGCGGGCGAAGTCGCCCTCCGGCCGTTCGATCTTGATGACCCGCGCCCCGGCGTCGGCGAGACGCGACGTGCAGAGCGGTGCCGCCACCGCCTGCTCCAGCGACACGACCAGCCGTCCTGACAGGGGTAAAGTCATTGTGCAAAGTCTCCGCTGTAAGCCAGGGCCAATCGTCCGTGGCCGCGATGGTAAACAGCCGGACCGGCCCCGATCCAATACAGATGGGGCATGCATCGCATAACGAAGCGCTATGAGGCCAAATCGCCGTCAGCCCCATCGCCTGCGCGCCGTCAAGCATTGCAGCGATCCGGCCTTTGCCGCCAAGGTCGAGGACATCCCCGCCAAAATCGACCGGCTCCCCGAAGCTTTTGAATGGGGCCGTGCACTGGCTGTTTGGTTGCGGCGGTCATACCCGCAATTCCCATCCACCTATGCGAGCAGCCTCCTTGTCGTCGTCGATGCGACGGTTCAGCCTCGACGCGGTTCAGCCTCGACGACGTGTCTCGTTCAGCGTCCGCAGCCTTCCGATGGGCCGACCCCTCGGCTGGAAAGGAGACGTGATGGGAATTCTCCTGGCCTTCGCGCCCTTCATCGCCTTCGCCGTCCTCGACCGACTGGTCGGGCCGGTGGAGGGACTCATCGCCGGTGCCCTCGTTTCAGCCACCATGCTGCTGCGCGACTGGATGAGCCCCGGCAAGACACCGAAAATTCTCGAAGTCGGCACGGTGCTGCTGTTCGGTGGGTTGGCGCTCTACGCCGTGGCCGGCGGACCGACTTGGTCCGTCTTAGGGGGGTCCGTCATGGTGGGGTCCGTCATGGGGGTTCGGCTGCTCGTCGATGCCGGGCTCCTGCTGATCGTGCTGATCTCCATCGCGCTGCGGCGCCCCTTCACGCTGCAGTACGCGCGGGAGCAGGTCGCCCACGAATTCTGGGAGAGCCCACACTTCATCCACACCAACTACGTGATCACGGGCGTGTGGGCTCTGGCGTTCCTCGTGCTGGTGATCGCGGACCTCATCCTGCTCTACCGGCCCGATCTTCCGCCTCGCTTCGGCATCGTCGCGACCGTGCTGGCGCTCGTCGGCGCGATCAAGTTCACATCCTGGTACCCGGAGCGTCGGCGGTCCGCTGCCGGCACAGTGTGAATCCTATGTCTTCGGCCGTGCGCTAAAGCGGGTTGCAATCCGCTTTGGATCGCGACGGCGGTCCCGGCCGCACATGCGGCCGAAGCCCGCCGGCAAGTGAGGCGATGTGAGTCTAAAGCGAACGGAAGTTCGCTTTAGGACGCCGCCGCTTCCTCGTCCAGCAGCAGGGTGCCGGGCCAGTCGCCGCCGCCGACCAGATCGCGCACCACCCGCAGGAAGGTCTCGCGCACCGCCGCCGCGGCCTCGGTCACCGGGGCGCCGCGGGGCCGGCAGAGATGGACCGAGCGGCGCAGCGACGGCGACACGATCAGCCGGGCGGAGACCTGGCCCGCCCGCCATTCCTCCATCACCGCCGAAATCGGCAGGACCGAGTACCCCACCCCCTTGGCGACCAGCGTCTTGATCTGCGGGAGCCCGTTGATCTCCACCGCCACGGTGACGATCGTGCAGGTCTCGCGCGCCACCCGTTCGATGCGGTCGCGCAGATTGTGCGGGCGGCTCGGCAGGATCAGATCCTTGCCGGCCAGCTCGTCGAAGGCGATGGCGCCGTCCCCGCCGCCCGGCGGCCCGATCAGGTAGAGATCCTCGCGCACCAGCGATTCGGCCAGCAGCGTGCGCGACCGCGTCACGTCGTAGATGCAGCCAAAATCCAGCCGGTCGTCGTTCAGCCATTCCAGGATCGTCCCGCTGAAGGACTCGACCACCCGCAGCGACACCTGCGGCAGCTCGGCGCGGACCGCCTGCACCAGGGGCACCGCCGCCACCAGCGCCACCGACGAGGTGAAGCCCACGGTCACCAGCCCGCTCGGCGTGCCCGAGCAGTTGCGCACCTGTTCGGTCGCCTGGGCGACGTGGCGCAGGATGATCTCCGCATGCTCGTACAGCCGGGTGCCGGCGGCGGTCGGCTTGACCCCATGGACGCCGCGGGTCAGCAGCTTGACCCCGAGGCCCGCCTCCAGGTTGCGGATGTTGTGGCTGAGGGCCGGTTGGGCGACGTTCAGCTTCTGAGCCGCGGCCGTGAAGGAGCCTTCATCGACGATGCCGATGAAATACCGCAACTGACGCAGATCCAACGCTCACCTTCCTTTGCCCGGCCCTTTGCCGGCGGGAGCGACACTCTCCCGCCTCGGCCAATCATGTCGGGGCGTCGCAGGCGGATCAAGGCGGGTGGATGAGGAAGCGCCGGGCAAACCCGGTTCAACCGCCCGCAGGACCGCGGCGTTCCATTGATTCACTTCATAAGCCTTATCAGGGACCGGCGGGTAATCGCCGGAGCGGCACGGCCTAGCTTTTCCCCATCCGCACAAGCGGATGAGCCGTCCGCACGCCCGCGCCCCGCCCCAAGGGGGCCGGGATCACAGCCAGGAAGGGAAGAGGATTTTACCGATGCACCATTCCGGCGACCTCGACATGACGCGGCGCGGCCTCCTGCTTGGGACCGCCGCCACCGCCGCGCTGACGGCGGCGCCGTTCCGGGCGCCGGCGCGGGCGGCCACCGTTGGAGAGACCGCCATGCCACCCCCCGCGACCGGAACCGACGCGCCGTCCCTGTCGCCCGTCCTGTCCAAGGTCACCTTCACCGTGAACGGGCAGCGCCGCGACCTCGAACTCGACACGCGGACGACGCTGCTCGACGCGCTGCGCGAGCATCTGCACCTCACCGGCACCAAGAAGGGCTGCGACCACGGCCAGTGCGGCGCCTGCACGGTGATGGTGGACGGGCAGCGCATCAATTCCTGCCTGACGCTCGCCGTGATGCACGAGGGCGGCAGCGTCACCACCATCGAGGGGCTGGGCCTGCCCGGCAAGCTCCACCCCATGCAGGCCGCCTTCGTGGAGCATGACGGCTACCAGTGCGGCTACTGCACGCCGGGCCAGATCTGTTCGGCGGTGGCGATGCTGGACGAGATCAAGGCCGGCGTGCCCAGCCACGTCACCGCCGACCTGACCGCGGCGCCGCAGGCCACCGTGGACGAGTACCGGGAGCGGATGAGCGGCAACATCTGTCGCTGCGGCGCCTATTCCAACATCGTCGATGCGATCTCGGACGTTGCACGGAGGGAGGCATGAGACCCTTCACCTACGAGCGGGCGGACTCCCCCGCCGCCGCGGCCGCCGCGGTCGAGCGCCGGCCGGGCGCCAAGTTCATCGCGGGCGGCACCAACCTGCTCGACCTGATGAAGCTTGAGATCGAGACGCCGGCCCATCTGATCGACGTCAACGGGCTGAAGCTCGACACCGTGGAGGCGACGCCGGACGGAGGGCTGCGCATCGGCGCGCTGGTGCGCAACACGGCGCTGGCCGCCGACCAACGGGTGCGGCGCGATTACGGCGTGCTGTCGCGCGCCCTGCTCGCCGGGGCGTCGGGCCAGCTGCGCAACAAGGCGACGACGGCGGGCAACCTGCTCCAGCGCACGCGCTGCCCCTACTTCTACGACACCAACCAGCCCTGCAACAAACGCCAGCCCGGCAGCGGCTGCGCCGCCATCGGCGGCTACAGCCGGCAGCTCGCCGTGGTCGGGTCGAGCGACGCCTGCATCGCCACCCACCCCAGCGACATGGCCGTCGCCATGCGCGCGCTGGACGCCACGGTGGAGACGGTGCGGGCCGACGGGACGACGCGGACCATTCCCATCGCGGAGTTCCACCGGCTGCCCGGCGACACGCCGCACATCGAAACGGCGCTGCTGCCCGGCGAACTCATCACCGCGGTGACGCTGCCCAAACCGGTCGGCGGCACCCACGTCTACCGCAAGGTGCGCGACCGCGCGTCCTACGCCTTCGCCCTGGTCTCCGTCGCGGCGGTGGTGCAGCGCGACGGCAGCGGACGCGTGGCGGTCGGCGGCGTGGCGCACAAGCCGTGGCGCGTCGAGGCCGCCGAAGCCGAGATGCCGCGCGGCGCCAAGGCGGTGACCGCCGGGCTGCTGGCCGATGCGAAGCCGACGCACGACAACGCATTCAAGCTGACCCTGGTCGAGCGGACGCTCGCCTCGGTGCTGGCCGAAGCGAAAGGTTGAGACGTCATGAAGTTCGACACTCCCGCGACCACCAACCCGATCGACCAGCTCAAGGTGGTGGGCAAGCCGACCGACCGCATCGATGGCCCGCTGAAGACGACGGGAAAGGCCACTTACGCCTATGAATGGCACGACGTGGCGCCGAACGTCGCCTATGGCTGGGTCATCGGCTCGGGCATCGCCAAGGGGCGCATCGCGTCCATGGACCTGGAGGCGGCGCGGAAGGCCCCCGGCGTCGTCGCCATCGTCACGGCGGAGAACGCCGGCTCCCTCGACAAGGGCAAGCGCAACACCGCGACCCTGCTCGGCGGGCCGGAGATCGAGCATTACCAGCAGGCCGTCGCCCTGGTGGTGGCCGAGACCTTCGAGCAGGCGCGCACCGCCGCGGGGCTGGTCCGCATCGACTATCGGCCGGCGGACGGCGCCTATGATCTGGCGGCGGTCAAGGACAAGGCGGAGAAGACCAAGGACGGCGATTCGGTGGTCGGCGATTTCGCGGGCGCCTTCGCGGCGGCTCCCGTGAAGCTCGACGAGACCTACACCACGCCGGACGAGAGTCACGCGATGATGGAGCCGCACGCCACCATCGCCGCCTGGGAAGGCGACCGGCTGACCGTCTGGACGTCCAACCAGATGATCGACTGGATGGTGACCGACCTGTCGGCAACGCTGAAGATGCCGAAGGACAAGGTGCGCGTCATCTCCCCCTTCATCGGCGGCGGCTTCGGCGGGAAGCTGTTCCTGCGCGCCGACGCGCTGCTGGCGGCGCTGGGCGCGCGGGAGGCCGGGAGGCCGGTCAAGGTCGGGCTGTCGCGGCCGCTGATGATGAACAACACCACGCACCGGCCCGCCACCATCCAGCGCGTCCGCATCGGCGCCACGCCGGACGGCACGATCACCGCCATCGCCCATGAAAGCTGGTCGGGCAACCTGCCCGGCGGATCGGAGGAGACGGCGACCGACCAGACGCGGCTGCTCTACGCCGGGGCGAACCGGCTGATCGGCAACCGCATCGCCACGCTCGACCTGCCCGAAGGCAACGCCATGCGCGCGCCGGGCGAAGCGTCGGGGATGATGGCGCTGGAGGTCGCGATGGACGAGATGGCGGAGCAGCTGGGCATGGACCCGGTGGAGTTCCGCATCCGCAACGACACCCAGACCGACCCGGCCGACCCCAATCGGCCCTTCTCGCAGCGCCAGCTCGTGCAATGCCTGCGCCTGGGGGCGGAGCGGTTCGGCTGGGCGAAGCGCAACCCGAAACCGGGTCAGGTGCGCGACGGGCGCTGGCTGGTCGGGCTGGGGATGGCGGCGGCCTTCCGCAACAACCTGCTGACCAAGTCGGCGGCGCGGGTGCGGCTCGACCAGCGCGGGATCGTCACGGTCGAGACCGACATGACCGACATCGGCACCGGCAGCTACACCATCATCGCCCAGACCGCGGCGGAGATGATGGGGGTCGGGCTGGACAAGGTGGCGGTGCGGCTCGGCGATTCAAGCTTCCCGGTGTCCGCCGGATCGGGCGGCCAATGGGGTGCCAACAACGCCACCGCCGGGGTCTACGCCGCCTGCGTGAAGCTGCGCGAGGCGGTGGCCCAGCGGCTCGGGGTCAACTCCGCCGACGCCCGCTTCGCCGACGGTCAGGTCGTCGCCGGCAACCGCAGGGTCCCGCTGGCCGAGGCGGCCGGCGCCGATGGCCTGTCCGCCGAGGACGGCATCGAATACGGCGACCTCGACAAGAAATACCAGCAATCGACCTTCGGCGCCCATTACGTGGAGGCCGCGGTGGACGCGGCGACCGGCGAGATCCGCGTGCGGCGGATGCTGGCGGTCTGCGCGGCGGGCCGCATCCTGAATCCGAAGTCGGCGCGCAGCCAGGTGATCGGCGCCATGACCATGGGAGTCGGGGCGGCACTGATGGAGGAGCTGGCGCTCGACAAGCGGGCGGGCTTCTTCGTCAACCACGACCTTGCCGGTTACGAGGTGCCGGTCCACGCCGACATCCCGCACCAGGAGGTGATCTTCCTGGACGAGGCCGACCCGATCTCCTCGCCGATGAAGGCCAAGGGGGTGGGCGAGCTGGGCCTGTGCGGGGTGGGAGCCGCAGTCGCCAACGCGGTCCACAACGCGACGGGCCTGCGGGTGCGCGACTACCCGATCACGCTCGACAAGTTCCTGGACCGGCTGCCGGCCATGGGGTGAGTGACGGTGGATTGAGGGGCCGCCCGGCCGAACGGGACGATCGGCTCGGAAAATGCCTCCGCAACGAGCGGCAGAGTTTGGGTCACGCCCCGGACTCTGCCGCTTCTTTTTCACACGTCCCATGACGGTCAACGGACCCCAAACCTGTCCATGGCCGTTGCACCCTTGTGCCCAAAGCGCCATAGAACACGCCCGCCACCATATCCACGTATGGCGCACATCAGGCTGAGGGAAGCAGGCATGGCACGACGGAGAGGCGGAGCACCGCGGGGAAGCCGGAGGGGCCGCCCCCTGACGCTGGGCGGGCTGGTCGCCGTTCTGCTGGTGCTCGCCGCGGTCTACACGGCGGAGCGCTTCCACCTCATCCCGCCCGGTACGCTGGATTCCATCCTCGGCGAGGAGAGGGCCCAGCGCCCCAACCCCAGGCCCATCCCCCGCCCGGTGCCCGACGCCAGCATCGACTACGCCGCCGTCGCCGCCCAGCTCGACCGCATCCGGGTGGAGGAGGAGCGCCGCCGCGGCTATGTGCGGGACGAATGGCCGCACTGGCTGACCATCGACTCCAAATGCCTGAACACGCGGGAGCAGGTGCTGATCCGCGACTCCGCGAAGCCGGCGAAACTGTCGGCCAACGGCTGTTCGGTGCTGTCCGGCGTGTGGAACGATCCCTACACCGGCGAAACCTTCACCGAGCCGAAGCAGGTGGACATCGACCACCGCGTGCCGCTGGAGGAGACCTACGCCAGCGGCGGCTACGACTGGCCGCGCGAGAAGCGCGCCGCCTACGCCAACGACCTCAGCGACCCGCTGACCCTCGTCACCGTCTCGGCCGCGGCCAACCGCGCCAAAGGGTCGAAGGGGCCGGAGGATTGGCTGCCGCCGCGCGAAGAGTACATCTGCGCCTATGTGGCGGGCTGGATCGCCGTGAAGGCGCGCTGGGAGCTGACCATGGACGAGCGGGAGCGCGTCACCGTCGGAAACATCCTGTCCGACTGCCGCCGCACCGCCGTGGGAGCGCGGCCCGCCCGCTGAGCCGCCGGACCGGAAAATTCATGCGCCGGCATGCACGGCCGTGCCCTGATGTCACTTTTGAAACCTGGCCAAACTTGGTAGAACCTTCGTATGCGGTCTTCCTGACGGAACGGCGGCGGGGTGTTGAAGGGAGCGGCCGGACGTCATGGCGAGGGAACGCGGTCTGCGGACGACGGTGGCTCTGACCGGCGCCGTTCTGGTCCTTGGCGTCTCCGTCGTGCTGGCGGCACTGACCGGCCTGCGCTCCCGCGAGCGGATCGAGAGCGAGATCGGTCACTCCCTGGCGGAGGCCGCCCACAACATGGCCGACCGGCTGGACCGCTCCATGTGGTCGCGCGCCAGCGAGATCGGCATGCTGGCCAAGCTCGGCATCACGCCGGCCATGGACGACCCGGTCCGGCTGCGCTGGCTGCTGGAGCAATTCCAGGCGTTCTTTCCGACCATGTCCTGGATGGGTGTGACCGACACCAAGGGCAAGGTGCTCGCCGCCACCGGGGGATTGCTGGATGGCGTGGACATTTCCAAGCGCCCGGTCTTCCAGAACGGGCAGAAAACGCTGTTCGTCGGCGACGTGCACGACGCGGTGATGCTGGCCTTTCTGCTGCCGAACCCGACCGGCGAGGCCATGAAGTTCGTGGACATCTCCACCCCCGTGCACAACGAGCGGGGCGAGGTCATCGGCGTGCTGGCCACGCATCTGAGCTGGGAATGGACGCGTGAGATCCGCCGCTCCCTGCTCGACACCATGCGGGGCCGCGCGGAGCTGGAGCTGATCGTCGTCGCGGCGGACCGCACGGTGCTGCTCGGCCCTCGGGAACTGCTCGGCACCAGCCTGGACATCGAGGCGGTGCGCAGCGCGCAGAAGAACGAGAGCGGCTGGGTCGTCGAGCGCTGGCCGGACGGCGAGCGCTACCTGACCGGCTACGCGTTCGGCAACGGGTACCTGAATTATCCGGGTCTGGGCTGGAGCGTGGTGGCCCGCCAGCCGCTGGCCGTCGCCTACGCCCCGGCCACCGCCCAGATGGTCGAGACGGTGCTGGCCGGCGGAACCATGGTGCTGCTGTTCAGCGTGCTCGGCTGGATGGCCGCCGGGCGGGTCACCCGGCCGCTGCGCCGCATCGCCCAGGCGGCGGAGCGCATCCGCAGCGGCGAGCGCGGCGCGGAAATGCCGGTGTTGGGCGGCAGCGCCGAGATCACCTCGCTGTCGGCGACTCTGCGCGATCTGGTGGACGGGTTGACCCACCGCGACGCCGCGCTGGTCCGGCTGGAGGACATCGCCTACCAGGACCGGCTGACCGGCCTGCCGAACCGCCGCTATTTCGAGCAGTATGTGGAGGCGACGACCGCCGGCAACGGCTCCGCCGCCTTCCTCTACATCGATCTGGACGGCTTCAAGCCGGTGAACGACCGGTTGGGCCACGAGGCCGGCGACCTTGTGCTGCGTCAGGTGGGAGAGCGGTTGGCCGCCTGCTTCCGCGGCGACGACGTGGTGGCCCGTCTGGGCGGCGACGAGTTCGCCGCCGTGCTGCCGCAGCGCGCCGGCGCCGAGCCGCCGGATCTGGACGGGCTGGCCCGCCGCATCATCGAGGCGGTGAACGAGCCCGTCAGCATCGAGGGCGAGGCGGTGCGGGTCGGCTGCTCCCTCGGCATCGCCCTGTGGCCCGAGGATTCACCGGACGTGGCGGAAGCCCTGCGCCGCGCCGATCAGGCGCTCTACCAAGCCAAGCGCGCGGGCCGCAACCGCGGCATCCGCTGGTCGGCCGACCTGCCGCCCGCCCCTGCCGGAAGCCAGGGCATAGCCGCGGAGGCGATGAAGAACGCCGCGTCCTAGGCCCCGCGGCCAAGCCTCCGCCAAGCGGGGAACCGCGTCCGGCGGGCCTCCGGCCAGCGGTGGGTAAAGCCGTTGCACGCTGGAGCCTTGGACCTCTTCTGCCGTTTCATGTCCATCGGAGCACGACTCGGACGGCCATGGCGGGAGATTGGAAGATGAGCCTCGACACCAAGGGACAGCGTGCCCGCATGCTGCGTCTGCTCGCCGTCGTCGAGCATTACGAGCGCAACAGCGCGGCGGGCGCCCAACTGATGCGGGGCACGCGCTACGAGCTGGCCGTCCAGGCCACCGACGTCAACGGCGACCGCTGCCTGTTCCCCGCCTGCGGCTGCGCCCAGGCCGACTGCTCGCGCCAGCCGCCCGCCGGCCCGCAGTTCAGCTGGTGCGGCCCGCGCGGCGGCTGGAAGATGCGGTAAGCCTCCGCAAAAGAGCGTCAGTAATGGGGCGGAGGCGGCTCGTCCTGCGGCGCGCGGGACACCCCGGACTCCAACTCCGCGATCCGGTCGCGCAGGCGGCGCATCTGCGCCGTCATGAGGTCGAGGGTCCGCCCCTGCTCGAACAGGACGGCGGACATTTCCTCGGCCATGCGTTCGTGATGGGCGAGGCGGGTTTCCAGCTCGGTCAGGCGGCTTTCGGCGTCGGCGTCCATGGATGGCCCTGCGGTGTCGCGGAAGGGACAGAGCTTTAGAACCGCTCCGTCGGACAAGGCAAGATCAATGCGCCGTCGATGCCGCCGGCATCAATGCAGCCGGTCCCCGGCGACCACCCAGCGCTCGACGATCTGGAGCGCCTGCGGCACGTCCAGCTCCGGATGATGCCAGCGCAGCACCACCGTGGCGGCCTCCAGCGCGTGGCGGTCTGGGCGCCCGCAATCGACCAGCTCGCGGTAGGCGCGCTCCACCACCGGGCGGCAGCCGCAGACCGCCGCCTCGCAGGCGGCGAACCGCTCCGCCGGATCGCGCTCCGGCCCGCTTCTCCGCTCGGCCGCCATCAGGCCGTCTCCGGACCTTTGCGCTGGATGCGGCGCCCGAAGATCTCCAGCCGCTGCCCGATCATGTCGAAGCCGAGGTGACGGGCGATGCGGGTGACGGCGGCCTCCAGTTCCGGGTCCTGGAACTCCACCACCTCGCCGGTCTCGATGTCGATCAGGTGATGGTGGTGGTCGCCGCGCGCCTCCTCGTAGCGGGCCCGCCCATCGCCGAAATCGTGGCGCTGGATGATCCCGATCTCCTCGAACAGCCGCATGGACCGGTAGACGGTGGCTAGGCTGATGCCGGCGTCGATCGCCGCCGCGCGGCGGTAGACCTCCTCCACATCGGGGTGGTCGGCGGCTTCCGACAGGACGCGGGCGATGATCCGGCGCTGGCCGGTCATCTTCAACCCCCGCTCGGCGCAGGCGCGTTCCAGCCGCGACGGCAGGGCTTCTTCGGGCGTGGTCACGGGGCCGGTCCTTTCCGATGCCTAACCCATGGAGTCAAGAGATGGAGAGGAAAGCCCAAAAGAACAACGGCCATCCGCAAGACCCCGACGAATGGCCGTGACGAATGGCCGGCACTAGGCCCATCGCATCGGACGGAAGATCATCGCGAGAGCAGACGGGCACCCCCATCCCGCCGTTGCATCACCGCCCGATACCCCCGATGACCCGGACGGGTTCCCCCACCGGGACGCCGCAACCCACCTTCCGCCACCGCGTTTTTTGTCACAGTCGTCCGTACATGATGCAGACGTCAAAGCATAGGAAAGATCGGATGAGGTCAAAGTTTTCGAGACGTCGATCCAATCCCATTTTCTGCACGTAGATATTCGAAGCCGCCCCTTCATCAACAGCCCCCGGGAAGACCGAGCCCATGGACATGAGGACTCTTGTTGAGGACGACGGCAACACCATCGATATCACGCTGCAGCCTGTAGAAAATCCCAGCAAACTTGAAGAGCTTTGGAGCGATCTGGAGCCGCGGGCCGACGGGTCCTTCTTCCTGAGCTGGCAATGGATCGGCAACTGGCTGGCCTCCCTGCCCCGCGGCACGCGGCCCCACGCGCTGGTGGCGCGGCGCGACGGACGGGTCGTCGGGCTGGCGCTCCTCTGCCCGCGCACGCAGTGGCGCTTCGGCCTGCTGCGCACGCGCTGCTGGCTGCTGCACGAGACCGGGGAGCGGACCTTCGACCGGCTGTTCGTGGAATACAACGGCATCCTCGCCGACCGGAGCTGCGCTGACGCGGTGCTGGCCGCCTGCTTCGACTGGCTGGGGCGCCGCCTGACCAATTGGGACGAACTGGTGCTGGGCGGGCTGGAGCCGCAGGCGGAAGCGGCGGTGCGGCTCGCCGCGGCCCAGCAGGGCCACGCGCTGCAGGTGCGGGTGGCCGACAGCTGCCAGTGGGTCGACCTCGAGGGCGTGCGCCGGCAGGGTGCCGGCTACCTCGCCAGCCTCGGCAAGAACACCCGCGCCGCGGTGCGCCGGGCCATGCGGCTCTACACGGAGCGCGGCCCGCTGACCTACCGCGTCGCCGCGACGGCGGAGGAGGCGCTGGAGGATTTCCACGCCATGGAGATCCTGCATCAGGCAAGCTGGAACGCCCGCGGCCAGTCCGGCGCCTTCTCCAACCCGGCCTTCCGCCCCTTCCATGAGCGGCTGATCGCCGGCGGCGTGCCGGCGGGGACGGTGCGGCTGTGCCGGGTCAGCGCCGGGGATGCGGTCATCGGCTATCTCTACAACTTCGTCCATCGCGGGCGGGTGATGAACTACCAGGGCGGTTTCGCCTACGAGGCCGACAACCGGCTGAAGCCCGGTCTGGTCGCCCATGTGCTGGCCATCGAGGACACGCTGGCCCGCGGCGAGGACTGCTACGACTTCATGTCCACCCCGGCGGGGCACAAGCCGCTGCTGTCCAACACCGAGCAGCCGATGAACTGGATCGCGCTCGGCCCCGACCGGCTGAGCCGCCAGATCGACACCCGCCTGCGCCGCGTCAAGGCGGGTTTGGCCGACCGGATGAGACGGCTGATCCGCAGCCCGCTTCCCCTGATGAACCGCTGACGCCGCCGACAGCAACGCCGCAACCGCAGGGCCGCCGACGGGGCGGTTGGAGGATGCCGAGAATGAAGAACACTCCCGCCGCCAAAACCGCCGCCGCCAAAACCGCCATCACCAAAGCCGCCTTGGCCTGCGTGATGGGCGACATGGACATGGTGCGCCCGCTGGGGTTGGCCGGGCTGCGCTGCGCCGTGGTCACCCATCCCGGCGCCCCCGCCCTGCATTCCCGCTTCACCAAGGACGCCATCCTGTGGGACGACCCGGCGCGCAACCCGGACGGGCTGGTCGAGGTGATGATGGCCTTCGCCAAGGGCCAGCCGGAAAAGCCGGTCCTATACTTCCAGGACGACACCCAGCTCCTGCTCGTCTCGCGCAACCGCGACCGGCTGGCCGAGGGGTTCCGCTTCGCCATCGCCGACGCCGAGCTGGTCGAGGATCTGGTGGACAAGGGCCGCTTCCAGGCGCTGGCCGAGCGGCTGAACCTGCCCGTCCCGGCGACCCGCCGCCTTTATCCGACCCGCGAGGCGGCGCCCGACGTGGTCGACCTGCGCTTTCCGCTGATCGTCAAGCCGCTGACCCGCCGCCGGGTGTGGGACGAGGCGGACGGCTTCGCCAAGGCCATCCAGGTCGATTCCGCGGACGAGCTGCGCGCCCTGTGGCCGCGACTGGCGGCGGTCGGGCTCGACCTGCTGGTCCAGGAGATGATCCCCGGTCCGGAGACCCGGATCGAGAGCTACCACGTCTATGTCGACGAGGGCGGCGGCGTGGCCGGGGAGTTCACGGGCGCCAAGATCCGCACCTACCCGCTCGCCTACGGGCACAGCACCGCCCTGACCATCACCGACGCGCCGGACGTGGCGGCGCTCGGCCGCTCGCTGACCGAACGGCTGGGCCTGCGCGGCGTCGCCAAGTTCGACTTCAAGCGCGCCCCGGACGGCGCGCTGCATCTGCTGGAGGTCAACCCGCGCTTCAACCTGTGGCACCATCTGGGGGCGGTGGCCGGGGTGAACCTGCCGGCGCTGGTCCACGCCGACCAGCTCGGCCTGCCGCGCCCGGCGGTGGGCAAGGCGCGGGCCGGGGCGCGCTGGTGCCACATCACCAAGGACCGGCTGGCCGCCAAGGACAGCGGCCTGTCTATGGCCGCGTGGCTGCCCTGGGTGCTCGGCTGCGAGGCCAAGGCCATCGCGCTCGACGACCCGATGCCCTTCCTGCACAACCAGCTCGCCCGCTTCCTGCCGTCGCGCGCGCACCATGACGCGCCCGGCGGCGCGATGAAGGCCCAATGAGGGTGCCGCGGCGATGAGGATCGGCATCCTGTCGGACATCCACGCCAATCTTGAGGCGCTGGAAGCCACGCTGGCCGACATGGGCGGCGCCGGGGTGGAGCGCGTCGTCTGCCTGGGCGACGTCGTGGGCTACAACACCGACCCGTCGCCCTGCATCAGGCTGCTGCGCGAGGCCGGGGCGGTCTGCGTCGCTGGCAACCACGACCGCGCGGTGACCCGCCAGATCCCCACCGACGGCTTCAGCGTCCGCGCCATCCGGGCCATCGCCTGGACGCGCAAGCGCCTGCCGCCGGAGGACGTCGCGTGGCTGTCCGCCCTGCCGCTGAAGACCAATGTCGGCGAGCATCTCGTCGCCGTTCACGGGGCGCTCCATGTGGACCGGGGCTGCGAGCTGGTCCGGCTGAACAGCGAGGACCGGATGCGGCGCACGGCCCAGGCCCTGCTCGCCCACCCCTCCGGCGCCCGCGTCTGCGCCTATGGGCACACGCACCGGCTCGGCATCCATGAATACCGCAACGGCGAGCTGTTCGAGCACGATCCCGACAGCGAGGTCGCCCTGCGCGGCGGCTCCTGCTATCTGCTCAACCCCGGCACGGTGGGGGAGCCGCGGAGCGAGGAGCGGCGGGCGACCTGGATGCTGTTCGACACCGGCCGACGGACGGTGAGCGTGCGGCGGGTCGCCTACGACGACCGCACGGCCTTCGACAAGACGCGCCGGGCGGGGATCGAGCCGCGGCGCCTGCTGGCCATCCCGGCACCGCTGCGCGCCGCCCTCCAGGGGGGACTGCGGCGGATGGGGATTTACGAGATGGTCCGGCGGGTCATCAACTCGTGACCCGTCCTCTCATTGAACCGTCGCCAGCATCAGCAGCGACGCGCCGAGCGGCAACAGGGCGAGCAGCAGCTTGAGCATGGAACCGGCCATCGGGGTCTCGTGAGGGGGGTCTGTGAACGCGCGCGACTGTAGCCGGACGGCGGGCGATTTTCTGTGACAAATCCCACAACCCAGCCATCCCTTCCCGCGTCCTGAAAAATTTTCCTTTTGATCCAATCTCTCGGAAAATCCGTATCAACTCTTTGGTGCTATCGTCGGTTCCGCCGCAGGATGGGCTTTCGGCGACCGGCAGCATCCAACGAGTCTTCGACGACACGGACCGGCGGGAGTGTGGACAATGAATTGGTTCCGAAACGCCAAGGTCGGCATCCGGCTGATGCTGAGCTTCTCCAGCATCCTGGTGCTGATGGTCGCGCTGGCGGCCATCGCCATCTACAAGGTCAACAGCATCAACGACAGCCTTTCCACCATCAACGACGTCAACAACGTCAAGCAGCGCTACGCCATCAACTTCCGCGGCAGCGTGCATGACCGGGCGATCAGCCTGCGCGACGTCACGCTCCTGTCCGACGCCGCGGCGCTGAAGGCCGAACTCGCCACCATCGACCGTCTGGCCGCCGACTACGCGCGCTCGGCCGAGCAGATGGACCGCATGTTCGCCGTCGGCACCCACATCACCGCCCGGGAACGGGAGATCCTCGCCTCCATCAAGGAGACCGAGGCCAAGACCCTGCCGCTGGCCCGCGGCGTCATCGAGGCGCGCCAGGCCGGCGACGCCACCCGCGCCGTCAAGATCCTGGTCGAGCAGGCCCGCCCCGGCTTCACCGAGTGGCTGGCCCGCATCAACGCCTTCATCGACCTTCAGGAGGCCGAGAGCCAGGCGGTGGCGAAGCACGCCCGGACGGTGTCCGAGAGCTTCCAGGTGCTGATGATCTCGCTGTGCGCGGTGACCGTCCTGCTCGGCGCCGGGCTCGCCTGGTGGTCGATCCTGACGGTACGGCCGCTGCGCCGCCTGACCGACACCACGCTGAAGCTGGCCGAAGGCGACCTGAGCATCGAAGTGCCGCAGGCGACCAGCCGCGACGAGGTCGGCGAGATCATCCGCGCCGTGCAGGTCTTCAAGGACAACATGGTCCGCGCCCGCCGCATAGAATCGGAGAAGGAGGAGACGGAACGCCGCGCCGAGGCCGAGAAGCGCGAGGCGATGAACGGACTGGCCGACCAGTTTGAGCGCAGCGTCGGCTCCATCGTCGAGCTGGTCTCCCACGCCGCCGCCGAGTTGGAGGGCGCCGCCCAGACGCTGAACGCCACCATGGAGCGCGCCAACGATCAGGCCGGCACCGTCGCCGCCGCGGCGACCCAGGCAACCGCCAACGTGGAATCGGTGGCGGCGGCCTGCGGGCAGCTCGCCGGGTCGGTCAGCAGCATCGGCCAGCAGGTCCGCCAGTCCGCCGACATCGCCAACCGCGCCGTCCGCAACGCCGAGGACACCCAGGCGACCGCGGAGGGTCTGGTCAGCACGTCGCAGAAGATCGGGGAGGTGGTGCAGCTCATCAACTCGATCGCCCAGCAGACCAACCTGCTGGCGCTCAACGCGACCATCGAGGCGGCGCGCGCCGGCGAGGCCGGCAAGGGCTTCGCGGTGGTGGCAAGCGAGGTGAAGAATCTCGCCAACCAGACCGCCAAGGCGACCGAGGACATCACCGCCCAGATCGCCGGGGTCCAGGACGTGACCCTACGCACCGTGCAGTCGATCCGGGAGATCGCCCAGGTCATCGGGGAAAGCAGCCAGATCGCCGACGACATCGCCCAGGCGGTCGAGCAGCAGGGCATCGCCACACAGGAAATCGCCCGCAACGTCCAACAGGCCTCGGCGGGCACCGCGGAGGTGTCGGGCGCCATCGTGCAGGTCAGCGGCGCCGCCTCGCAGGGCGGGACCGCGGCGGGCCGCGTGCTGGGCAGCGCCCAGGAGCTGAGCCGCTCCGCCGCGCGTCTGCGGACGGAGGTCAGCGGCTTCCTGGCAAAGGTCCGCGCGGCGTAATGAGGCGATTTATTCCCTCTCCCCCCTGGGGAGAGGGTGCCCGCGGCAGCGGGCGGGTGAGGGTAATTGCGAGGATCAAACCCTGATCCTTGCCGGTACCCTCACCCTTCCCGCGCGTTGCGCGGGCCCCTTCCCTCTCCCGGGGCGGGAGAGGAAGCATGATGCGATTGTCTTGTCAGGACCTCACGCCGGGTAGCGGTCCTTGTACTTCACGATGACGTACAGCGCGTGGATCATGCCCGGGATGTAGCCGAGCAGGGTCAGCAGCACATTGATCCAGAACTGGGCGCCAAACCCCACCTGGAGGAAGACGCCGACGGGCGGCAGCAGAAGCGCCAGGATGATGCGTATGATGTCCATGCCGCGATAACGCTCCCGCCCCGCCCCCGGTTCCCTTCGCCTTTCGTGATCCTCAGCCCAGTAGGCCGATCTGGTCGAAGGGCAGAGGATCGAACCCGTGCTGGTACACTGCGGAGCCCGCCGCCGGCGCGAAGTTGTCGTGCGCGGCGTCGGTGAACTGCGGGTCGAAGGTGAAGGACCCCTTGTCGTAGCCGGCGGCCTGCCACTGCGCCAGCGTGCCGGTGGCGCCGCTCGCCATCACCTGCGGCCAAGCCTGGAACAGCGCCTCGCTGGGGTCGAGGCCGGCGTAGAAGTTGCCGGTGAAGGTCCCCGCCGTCTTCGGCCCGTCGAGGGCGACCGCGCGCCCGTCGCCCGCGTCCACGATGTTCTGGGTGATGGTGTTGTTCGCCATCGGCGTGCCCTTCCAGCCGCCCCAGCCGACGCTCTGCTGCAGGCCGATCTGGGTGCCCAGATTGTCGGCCAGGATGTTGTCGGTGACCGTGTTGTTCCAGCCGCCGTGCAGGAAGATGCCGCCGACGTTGTCGTGGACGACGTTGCCCTTCACCGTGGTGCCGCTGGTCCAGTCGTCCAGATAGATGCCCCAGCTCACCAGCTTCGTCGGGTCGAGGAAGGTGGGGGAGACCTTGCCGTCCCAGGTCACGTTGCCGAAGGCGGTGGTGCCCGACACCTCGTTGTAGGCCACCGTGTGGCCGGCCAAGTCCTGCTGGCGGTTGATCAGGTAGATGCCGCCGCCGTCGCTGGTCTCCTGGTTGGCGCCGATGATCTTGTTGTGGGTGATGGTCGCCCGGTAGGTGGCGTCGCCCGAGGCCTGGACGGAGCCGACCGCGATGGCCTTGCCCGGCGTGTCCTCGATCTGGTTGTGGGTGATGGAGACGTCGTTGCTGCCGTTCACCCACAGCGCGTCGCCGCCGTGGTCGACGGCGCTGGCGTGCTGGATCAGGTTGTCCGACACCTTGGTGAAGTTGGACCCCGCCTTGACGTAGACGGCCTCGCGCCCGGTCTCGGCGAAATGGTTGCCGGTGACGGTGCTGTTGGCGCTGCCCTCCACCGTGATGCCGTAGCCGGTGTTGGTGACGGTATTGTTCTTGAAGGTCAGGCCGGCGGCGTTGTTGGCGTAGACCGCGTGGCCGTCCGGCGCGCCGTCGGTCAGGGTCAGCCCCTCGATCGTCACGTTCTTGGCGCCGCCCAGCCCGACCAGCACGGGAAGCTGGGCCGCGACCACCTTGTGCCCGGCGACCGCCCCGCCCTCCGGCTTGAACAGCACCTGGTTGGACGCCTTGTCGAAGAACCACTCCCGCGTGGTGTCGAGCTGGTCCTTGCCGTTGAACAGGTAGAAGCGGCTGCCGGCGCCGAGCGCGTCGTAGGTGCTCTGGGCCAGCGTGATGGTGTTGCTGCCGTAGTCGATGCTCTTCACCGGCACGGTCATGTTGTCGTAGCCGTGCTGGCTGAAAACGCTGACCATCAGCCCGTCCGTGCTCGCATAGGTCGGGATCGCCCCCGCCTTGAAGCCGAGCTGGGTGTAGGCGTTGGCCCCGGCCTTGGTGGCGATCAGCCAGCCGCCGTCGATGGGGTGGCTGGGGTCGGCGTTGGGCGTGCGGGCCACCGTCTGGCGGTCGCCGTCCATCGACAGGTCGAGCACCGCCTTGGACCCGCCGGGAAGCTGCGCGCTGTAGAGGCCGTTGCCGCGCGACACCCAGTTGTCGACCAGCGAACCGCCGTGGAAGACCGGCTTCTCGCTGCCGTAGGCGGCGAAGCGGACCCCGCTGTCCTGGCCGTCCAGCCAGAGCATGTCCTTCATGTAGTAGTCGCCGCCGCGGACATAGGTCACGTCGATGTTCGGGTCGGCGCGCATGGCGTCGCGGGCGGCGGTCAGCGTCGCCTTCGGCCCGTCGGTGCCGTTGGCGTTGGGAGCGGCCAGCTTGCCGGACCAGCTGTCCTTGCCGTTGGTCGCCACGAAGATCGCCGGCCCGGTCGGGGCGGGGGACGGGGTGGGAGTCGGGGTCGGGGTGGGCGTCGGCGTGGACCCGCCGGTCGCGAAGAAGCTCTTGTCGGCGTCGACGACCAGTGTGCCGTTCCACCACATCCCGGACTGGCCCTTGACCACGTCCTTCCCGTCGAGCGCACCCTTGTCGTAAGTGACGACGCCGTCGGTGGGCAGGACGGACTTGCCGTTGATCGTGACCTTGTTGACGAGCAGACTGCGGTCCTGCCCGTTCACCACGGCGTCGTTGTCGTACTGGATCTGCACCTTGTGCGCCTGGTCCGGCGCCACGTTGGCGGTGAAGCTGTAGTCCTTGGCCGCTGTGCCGACCGTGCCCTCCCCCACCTTCTTGCCGTCGACCAGCAGATTGAAATGCGCGTTGGTGCCGCCCGCCGCGATGCCCTGCGCGTTCACCACGAAGGTCGAGGTTCCGGCGACCGGCGCCGCCGGGGCGGGGAAGTCGGCGGCCGGGGTGTCCACCACCAGCGTGCCGTTCCACCACATCCCCGACTGGCCCTTGATCACGTCCTTGCCGTCCAGCGCGCCCTTGTCGTAGGTGACGTTGGCGTCGGTCGGCTTGTAGGTCTTGCCGTTGATGGAGACCCCGCTGACGATCAGCGAGCGGTCCTGGCCGTTCACCACGGCGTCGTTGTCGTATTGGATCTGCACCTTATGCGCCTGGGCCGCGGTGACCGGCACCGTGAAGCTGTAGGCGGCCGGACTGCTGGCGTTGACGGTTGCCTGGCCCACCTCGACGCCATCGATCAGCAGGCGGAAATGCGGCCAGATGCCTCCGGCGGACTGCCCATAGGCACTCACGACAATCTTGGCGTCGGTCTTGCCCGTGGTGGTCGAAGCCATTGGATGGTTCCCTCGCTCTTATGCTCAACGGCCGCGAGCATGGCGGGGCCGGCCGGACATTTGTGCGCCATTTTGATAACAGGCGAGGGCCACCGGGTCCGTGCTTGTATCCGCCACCGCCTATGACGGGAGAGGCGGTTGAACGGGAGTGATACGCACCAAAGCGCAGGCTCCCCCGGATTAAAGCGAAGCCTTACGTGTTGATGGCTTATACGGAACCAAGAGGCAGAGACCCCATGAAGAAGATTGCTGTTACCGCCTTTGTCGCCCTGTCGCTTGCCGCCTGCCAGAGCGGCGGCAGCGGCATCGGGACCAAGCAGACGGTCGGCGCGCTCGGCGGCGCGGCGGCCGGCGGCGTGATCGGTTCGCAGTTCGGCGGCGGCACCGGCAAGCTCATCACCACCGGTGTGGGCACGCTGCTCGGCGCCTATCTCGGCAGCGAGCTCGGCCAGTCGCTCGACCGCGCGGACGAGGGCTACGCCCAGCGCGCCGCCACCCAGGCCTATTCGGCGCCGATGGGTTCGACCATCCAGTGGAACAACCCGGAGTCGGGCAACCGCGGCACCATCACCCCGATCCGCGACGGCCGCGACAACTCCGGCAACTATTGCCGCGAGTACCAGCAGACCGTCTATGTCGGCGGCAAGGCCGAGCGGGCCAACGGCACCGCCTGCCAGCAGCCGGACGGCAGCTGGCGCATCGTGTCCTAACACCCGGCGCGCCCCCTGCCCCGGCCGCCCCTTCCGCAAGCCGCGGAAACGGCGGCCGGGGCGGGAGCCCCCTCACGACGCCGGGGTCATGACGCCAAAGTCACGACGCCAAAGTCACGAAGGCGGAAGCGCGGTCAGCCGGATCGCCACCTGCTTGGTGTGCGGGCTGACGGCGATGATCTCCCAGGCCGCACCGGACTCGGCGGCGTATTCCAGGAAGGCGCGGTACTCGTCCTCGCGCCACGTCCGGTTCCCGATGAACTCGTCGAAGACCAGCACCGTCCCCGCCCGGAATCGGGGCGCCAGGGCGGTCAGCACCGTCCGCGCCGACGAGTAGATGTCGCTGTCCACATTGACGAAGCGCACCGCGCCGTCGTGGGCCGCCAGGAAAGGCGGCAGCGTGTCCTCGAACCAGCCCGCGTGCAGCACCGCATTGCCGCGCACCGGCGGCAGGCTCTTGCCCGTGCTGAGCACGCCGCGCGGCGCGTTCACCCAGCCCTCCGGCAGCCCTTCGAACGAATCGAAGCCGTGCACGGGCTGCCCGGCCGCGTCGGCGATCTGGTTCAGCGAGGTGCCGCGGCGCACACCGAACTCCAGCACCAGACCAGGGATCTCCGCCCGCTCCAACGCGAAGCGCAGCAGCTCCGCTCCCACGCCGAACAGCCGCACGTCCGGGGCGAGTTGCGGCCGAATCGCCGTCACCGCCTCGACCAGGGCCAAGCGCTTCGGCTGTCCGGCCAGCTTCTCGCCATACAGCGTCGCGGCGTCCGCGTCGCGGCCCAGCAGCAGCAGGTAGGCGCACAGGAAGCCCCAGTATTTGCCCGCCGCCCCCGGACAGTCCGCGGCCCGGCGCAGGCGGCGCAGCGCGTCCTCCACCCCGTTCAGGCCGAGCGCCGCGGCGTGGCTGCCGAACCACGCGGCGGCGTGCTCCGGATCGTCGGCCAGCCGCTCGTCGAAGACCGCCAGCGCGCCCGCGGCGTCGCCGAGATGGGCGAGGCTGACCGCCCGCTCATAGAGGATGTCCGCCGACCGGTTCCCGGCGGCCAGCGCCTCCCCGGTGACCCGCAGCGCCTCCTCATAGAGGGCGTCGCGGCGGTAGGCGCCGGCCAGCGCCTCGCGCAGGCCGGGGAAGGCGGGATCGGCCGCGGCGACCCGCTCCAGCCAGCGCACCGCCTGGAGGCGGTCCCCGCCGGCCAGCACGGCCTGGGCCAGATGATGGAGGGTCTCCGCATGCGCCGGCTCGCGCGCCAGGGCGCGCCGCAGCGCGGCGGTGGCCGCCGCGGCGTCGCGCCGGCCGAGAGCGGCCATGCCGGTCAGCCGGTCGCGCTCGGCCCGGTCGCGCTCGGCGAAGCCGCCGGACTCCGGCGCGGTGTCCCGCAGCAGGCGCACCGCCTGCCGGTAATGCCGCGCCGCGATCAGGCGGCGCGCCTCGGTCAGAACCTCATCCACGGGGAAAACCTGTCGGTCGGCATGGTCGGAATGGGGCATGAGATGCCCCGCGTCGGCGGCGGGATGCAAGCCCCACCTGCGGCCCTTGCCGGGGTGAAAAGAAAGAAATGCCCCCTTCGATATTTTTCCCTTTGACAGGGGGCCGCCTGGATTGCTATTCACCCGCTCCCGCCGGACGCTGCCGTAGCTCAGTGGTAGAGCACTCCCTTGGTAAGGGAGAGGTCGAGAGTTCAATCCTCTCTGGCAGCACCATGGGGCCGTAGCTCAGATGGGAGAGCGCCTCGTTCGCAATGAGGAGGTCAGGGGTTCGATCCCCCTCGGCTCCACCAACTTCTTCGGCGGTTGGTTGGTTGACTTGAGTAAGTTGGGTAAGGTTGAATTTAGTGCTTGCTTCGGCGGTCTTTGTTCTTTAGAAGGTCGCCTACGACGCGGGTGTAGCTCAGTTGGTTAGAGCGCCGGCCTGTCACGCCGGAGGCCGCGGGTTCAAGTCCCGTCACTCGCGCCACTTTCTAGTGGTCAGGTTAAGTATCTCGCGGTTTGGTCCTGTAGCTCAGCGGGAGAGCACTACGTTGACATCGTAGGGGTCACTGGTTCAATCCCAGTCGGGACCACCATTGGGGGATCGTCTAGCGGTAGGACAGCGGACTCTGACTCCGCCAGCCTAGGTTCGAATCCTAGTCCCCCAACCAACTCCAAAGCCTTGAAAATCAATCATATGGGCCCGCCGTTCCGGTGGGCTTTGCTGTTTCTGCGTGTTGCACCACGCTTCGGACCAAAACCGAAGTGGATCAACGCGTCACAGGCGTTGCCAAATTCCGTGCGACACACACGCCGGAGCGCCTCCCCCTGCCGCTCGATCCAGGCCAGAATGGAGGGCTTCCGGGCGCGCACCTTGCGGGATGCGGGACATGGCGCGCTCGGGCAAGCCCCGCACACATCCAGATGCCGCATCCCAGATGCCGCATCAATGAACCTTGATCCGCGCCCACCGGGCGGAGTCGCGGGCAGCGGAACATCCTCCACCCGGATGTCTCCCCGGCCGTGCTACCCGGCGGCCGTCATGGTGCTCATGGTCGTTTCCTCCGATCTTGTCGTTGAATGAATGGTGCGCGTCGGCTCGAAATCGCCGGGTTGCGGTCAGGCGAAGACCATCCCGCCGTCGACCAGCAGGGATTGGCCGGTCATGAAGTCGGAATCGGACGAGGCGAGGAAGCGCGCCACCCCGACCAGATCCTCCGCCGCCGACGGACGGCCCAGCACGGCGCCGGCCGCGAACTGGTTGAACGCCTCGTCCTCGGCCGTCGTCAGGCCGGTGTCACGGAATCCCTTGTCGATGATCTTCCACATCTCCGTCGCGACGACGCCGGGGCAGATCGCGTTGGCGGTGATCCTGTCCTTGCCGAAGGCGCGCGCCGCCGCCTGGGTCAGGGCGACCACCGCGAACTTGCTGGCCGAGTAATGGGCGAGTGGTTCGTATCCTTGCTTGCCGGCGATGGAGGCGGTGTTGATGATCTTTCCGCCCCTGCCCTGCGCGCGGAAGGTCTTGATCGCCTCCTGCATGCCGATCAGCACGCCCAACGCGTTGACGTCGGTGACGAAACGCCAGTCCTCCTCGGTGATGTCGAGGAAGGGTTTGGTCTGGGCGACGCCCGCGTTGTTGAAGAGGACGTCGAGGCGTCCGAAGGAGGCGACGGCCGTATCGATCATGCGGCGGACCGCGGCGCGGTCGCGCACGTCCACCGTGACCGCGACGGCGTCGCCGCCCTTCGCACGAATGGACTCCGCCACCGTCTTCGCATCGTCCTCCGTGCGATCGGCGATGACCAGCCGCGCGCCGTCGGCCGCGAGCGCGCGGGCGATGGTGGCGCCGATCCCGCGGCCGGCACCGGTGACGATGATGCTCTTGTCCTTGAGGTTGGGCATGGTGCGTCTCCAAGGGCCGGCCTGGGGAAGAACCGCAAGCCGGCCGGACGGGTGGAAGGGTCAGGCGTTTTTCGTGACGTGGTCCTTGACGAGGGCGTTGACCTTTCCGGCCGCCTCCATCTGCACCATGTGACCGGCGTTCGGGACCACCTCGACCCGCGCGGCGGAGCCCAGCGCGGTGGCGTGGGCGGCGGGGATGACCCGGTCCTCCGCGCCCCACACGACCAGCGTCGGCACCCTCGCGGCCCCGACCGCCTCGCCGAGAAGGACCGTCTGCTCCCCGTTCCCGAACATCGAGGACGCAATGGCCCGAAGCGCACCGTCCACGCCGTCCAGCCGCTTGTATTTCAGCAGGTCGTCGGTCATCTGCCGACTGACGAGCCCGGCGTCGGCGAACAGGGTCTCCAGCACCGGCTTCAGGTCGCGGCGCGAGGCCGCGTCGATGAAGCCCGTGATGTAGTCCTGGTTGATCTCCCGCCCCAGGCCGGCCGAGCAGATCAGCGACAGCGACGCCACCCGCTCCGGCGCGTCGAGCGCCGTGCGCATGGACACCGCCCCACCCATGGAATGGCCGACCAGATGCGCGGCCCCGATGCCCACCGCGTCCATGAAGCCCTGCACCGCTCTCGACAGGCCGGTCAGCGTCGGGTCGGGCAGCGTCTTGGCGGACTGGCCGTGCCCCGGCAGATCCAGCGCGTAGACCGTGGCGCCCTCCGCCAGGGCGTCGATGGTGAACAGCCAGTTGTCGAGGTCGCCGCCGAAGCCGTGGACCAGCAGAACGGTCGTCGGCCCGTCGCCGCGCTTGGCGTAGCGGATGGTGCCCGCCGCCGTCTCGGCGAACTCGTAGCGCGGACCGACGTCCGCCCCGTCCTCCTCGCCGTCGGCGGCGGGAACGGCGTAGCCGGCGATGAAGGCGTCGATGTCGCTGTCCGGCACGTCGGGTTCGGCCAGCACGGCGATCAGCGCCTTCACCGGGTAGACGGTGCCGGGCTCGCCCAGCACCCGGCGCAGCACGCCGGCCTCCCCGGCCTCGACCACGTTGGTGATCTTGTCGGTCTCGACCTCCAGCAGGTCGTCGCCCAGGTTGACGGTGGCCCCCGGCTGCTTCAGCCAGCCGGTGACCTTGCCCTCCGACATGGACAGGCCCCACTTGGGCATGACGATGGGCTTGATGCGCTCGTTGGGTGTGGTCATGAAAAAGCGGCTCCGGGATCAGGCGGCGAGGGTGCTGCGGGGCGAGGGGGCCAGCGTGCGGCGGACGGCGGCGGCGACGGCCTCGGCGCTGGGGATGTAGAGGTCTTCCAGCGAGGGCGAGAAGGGCACCGGCGTGTGCGGCGGCGTCACCATCTGGATGCCGGCCTTCAGCGCGCCGAAGGCGTTCTGCGCCACGAAGGCGGAAATGTCGGTGGCGAGGTTGCAGCGCGGATGCGCCTCGTCCACCACGACCAGCCGGCCGGTGCGTTCCACGCTGTCGATGATGGTGTCCCAGTCGATGGGCGACAGGGTGCGCAGGTCGATGACCTCCGCCTCCACCTTGTCCCTGGCGAGCGCGTCCGCGGCCTCCATGGCGCGGTGGACGGTCAGGCCGTAGCTGACGATGGTGACGTGATCGCCGTCGCGGAGCACGTTCGCCTCGCCGAAGGGGATGGCGTAGGACTCCGCCGGCACCTCGGTCTCATAACCGTAGAGGTTCTTGTGCTCGCAGAAGATGACCGGGTCGTTGTCGCGGATCGACTGGATCAGCAGGCCCTTGGCGTCATAGGCGTTCGACGGGCAGACGACCTTCAGCCCCGGAATGTGGGTGAACAGCGGGGTGAGCATCTGCGAATGCTGGGCCGCCGCGCGGAAGCCCGCGCCGACCATGCCGCGGATCACCACCGGCGTCTCCGCCTTGCCGCCGAACATGTAGCGGAACTTGGCCGCCTGATTGAAGATCTGGTCGAAGCAGACGCCCATGAAGTCCATGAACATCAGCTCCGCGACCGGGCGCATGCCGCAGGCGGCGGCGCCGATGGCCGCACCGATGTAGGCGGATTCCGACAGGGGCGTGTCCAGAAGACGGTCGCCGTGCTTGGCGAACAGGCCCTTGGTGACGCCCAGCACGCCGCCCCAGGCGTCGTCCTCGCCGGGCGCGCCGGTGCCGCCGACGATGTCCTCGCCCATGAGGATGACGGTCGGGTCGCGGCGCATTTCGAGGTCCAACGCCTCGTTGATCGCCGTCTTCATGCTGATTTTGCGGGACATGGTGTTTCCTCCGGTGAAGGCCGTTTTTTGGCGTGGACCGCTCAGTAGGCGACGTAGACGTCTTTCAGCAGGTCGGCGGCGACGGGCAGCGGGGCCGCCTTGGCGCAGCGCACGGCGTCCTCGATCAGCGCGTTCACCTCGCGGTCGATGGCTTCCAACTCGGCGGGGGCGACGGTGCCGGTCTCGGTCAGGCGCTGGGCGAGCAGCTTGATGCAGTCGCGGTTGGCGCGCAGGCTCTCCACCTCGCCCTTGGCGCGGTAGGTCTGGGCGTCGCCTTCGAAATGGCCGTAGAAGCGGATCATGTTGCATTCCAGCAGCGCCGGGCCGCCGCCTTCGCGGGCGCGCCGGATGATTTCGCCGGCCGCCTCGTGCACCGCGAAGAAGTCGGTGCCGTCCACCGTCACGCCCGGCAGGCCGAAGCCGGTGGCGCGGTCGATGTAGCTGTCGCAGGAGACCGCCCATTCCATGGCGGTGGACTCGGCGTAGCCGTTGTTCTCCACCACGAAGATGACCGGCAGGTTCCACACCGCCGCGAGGTTCATGCTCTCCAGGAAAGTGCCCTGGTTCGACGCGCCGTCGCCGACGAAGGTGATGCCGACCCCGCCGTCGCCCCGGAACTTGGCGGCCAGCGCCGCCCCGCAGATCAGCGGCGCGCCGGCGCCCAGGATGCCGTTGGCGCCCATCATGCCCTTCGACAGGTCGGCGATGTGCATCGACCCGCCCTTGCCCCGGCAGGCGCCGGTGGAGCGGCCGTAGATCTCCGCCATCATCTCGTGGACATCGACCCCCTTGGCGATGCAATGACCGTGGCCGCGATGGGTCGAGGCGATGCGGTCGTTGTCGTTCAGGTGCATCATGATGCCGGTGGCGCAGGCCTCCTCACCGGCGTAGAGGTGGACGAAGCCCGGAATGTCGCCCTTGGCGAAGTCGATGTGCAGACGCTCCTCGAACTCGCGGATGGTCCGCATAGTCCGGTAGGCTTGCAGCAGGTCCGCTTTGTCGAGTGGATAAGGATTGTCGGTCACGGACGTTTCTCCCTTGTCTGGTTTTTCAAAGGCGGTTTTTTCAAAGGCAGGTTTTTAAAGCTCGGCCGTGACCGGCGCCGGGGTGCCGGTCAGCAGCCTGTATTGGGCGGCGTGCTGCATGCAGCCGCCCACGTTCACGGTGCGGAAGGCGTCGTCCCGGAGCGTCAGGGAGACACGGTCCTGCGCCGAGAATGCGATTTCCCGCTCGCCGTCGAGCGCGATGGAGCCGGCCTTCACCTCCGGCACGAAGGGCACGCCGGCCGGCATGCGGCGCCAATCAGCGACGCCGACCGAGGCCATCAGCCCCGGCGCGATGGGCGCGCGCAGCACCGTCACGCCGGACGCCGCCGTGCCGGGTGCGGGTGTGCCGAGACGCACCATCAGCCCGCCGCTCTCCTCCCGCGTCACGGGCTCCAGCAGGCCGGCGATGGCCGACATGCCGATGACCTCCGGGTCGGCGAAGGTGACGAACAGTTCGCGGAAGCTGTCCGGCTTCCACAGGGCGCGGGCCCCGACGTAGCGCTCGGTCACCAGGGCGACATCGACCAGCGCGATCTCCTCCACCCGGCCGTTGAGCGACACGTCGATGCGCTTGTTCGCCGCGAAGGCGATGTGCGCCGGCACTCGCCCGGTCACGGCCAAGCCGGTCGCCAGCCCGGTGATGGTCGGCTCGCGGTGTTCGGGAAAGGCGTTGTTGGTGCCGGTGGAGATGCCGGCCACGGGCACCGCCCCGCAATGCGCCACCACGGCGCGGTGCGTGCCGTCGCCGCCCAGAACGACGATGGCGGCGACTCCCGCCCGGCGCATCTCGTCCGCCGCCCGATGGGTGTCGGCAACGGTGCCGCTGACCGGCATCGGCAGCGGGTGGATGGCGGGATAGGGCGCCTCGCCGTGCGCCGCCGCCCGCGACAGCCCGCGCGCCACATGACGCCCGATGCCGCCATGCTCCGGCATCATCAGGACGTCGGTGACCCCGCAGGCGCGCAGCGCGGCCAGCACCCGCAGGACGATGTTGGCGCGATCCGTGATCTGGAGGTTCGCCGCGTTCGCGACGACCCGGCGGATGTCGCGTGCGGATACTGGATTGGCAATGATGCCGACGACCGGTGCCACGCGCCCTCCCCTTCGCTTCGATGTTTTGAAGGGGTTTATGGCAAGAGCCGTGCCAAATGTGCGTGCGGCTGACTATCGTGGTTCCGCAACAGTTTGCACGACGAGCGGCGGTGTTGCGATCACCTCACCTGTTGCATGACCTGTTGCAGGGGCGTTGCAACAGGTGTTGCACGCCTCAATCCAGCCGGTGCGGCGGGACGATGCCGAAACGGCGCATCTGGCGGTGGATGGTCGAGCGGTCCACGCCCATGTCCCGCGCCGCCGCCGACACGTTCCAGTGCAGGCGGCGCAGCACCTCGCGCAGGCGGACCGCGGGGTCGGCGCTGTCCGGGACGGGCGTCGGAGCGCCCGCCGGCCACGCCTCGAACACGCCGCTGCGCTGCACGGGGTCGGGAATGTCCATCAGTTCGATCAGCCCGTCGGTGCAGACGGCGCAGGCGTAGTCGAGCGCGTTCACCAGCTCGCGCACGTTGCCGGGCCAGCCGTGGGCGCGCAGGGCCGCCAGCGCCGGAGCGGCGATGGTGTAGGCGATGCCGTCCCGCTCCGTCCGCTCGGCCAGCAGCCGGTCGATCAGCCAGTCGAGGTCGCCGCGCTGGCGCAGCGGCGGCACGGTGAACACCGCGCCGTTGAGACGGAAATACAAGTCGTCGCGGAACGTCCCGGCCTTGATCAGGTCGACCAGATCGCGGTGGGTCGCGGCGATGACGCGCACATCCACCGACACCGCCCTGGTGCGGCCGATGGGGGTGACCTCCCGCTCCGCCAGGACGCGCAGCAGGCGTGTCTGCGAGGACAGCGGCATGTCGCCGATCTCGTCCAGGAACAGGGTCCCGCCGTCCGCCTCCAGGATCAGCCCCTTCTTGCCCCGCGACGCGGCCCCGGTGAAGGAGCCGGGCTCATGGCCGAACAACTCGCTCTCGATCAGCGCCTCCGGCAGCGCGGCGCAGTTCACGGCGACGAAGGGCTTGGCCGCGCGCGCGCTCGACTGGTGCAGGGCCTTGGCGAGGTGTTCCTTGCCGGTGCCGGTCTCGCCATGGATCAGCAGGCTCATCCGCGTGTTCACCAGCTTCGCCGCGCGCGTCAGCACCGTCTTCAGCGCCGGATCGCCGCCGCACATTGCCTGGAGCGGCTTGGGCAGGCTTCCCTCGTCTCCGTTCCGTGGGCGCGGAACGGCGATGGCCGGCGGCGGCATCGCCTGCGCGAACAGGGGTGTCCCGCTGCGCCGCAGGCGGAGGGTGCGCTGGTCGGTGGGCAGAGAGCGCACGAACCGCACGAGGTCGTCCACCTGGCAGTCGAACAGGTCGGAGAAGGATCGGCCGATGAGATGGTCCCGGTCCTCC
Source organism: Azospirillum brasilense (assembly GCF_005222205.1). NCBI lineage: Bacteria > Pseudomonadati > Pseudomonadota > Alphaproteobacteria > Rhodospirillales > Azospirillaceae > Azospirillum > Azospirillum brasilense. Next base: position 1,215,076 of record NZ_CP032346.1, read on the forward strand.
CCCTCACCGGCCAGCAGTTGCCTCGCGCGGTGATTGAAGCCGATGACCCGCCCGGCGCCGTCCAGCGCGATCACGAAGTCCGGATCGACTTCCGCGAACTCCTGGGAGGCGGAGAGCTTGACCACCCACTCCCGGCGGAAATTGTTGTAGAGATTGGCGTTTTCGATCTTGTGCGTGTAGGCCTTGACCAGTTGGAGGGCCAGATACTGGCTGATCTTGGGCTCGGGCGAACGGAGCGCGGAGATGTCCAGCACCGCCGCAAGCCCGCCGCCGCTGTGGAACACCGGGGCCGCCGTGCAGGTGAGGGGGATGTGCGTCGCGTCGAAATGGTCGGTCTGGTGGACGGTCAACGCCTCGCCCGTGGCGATGCAGGTGCCGACCGCGCAGGTGCCGGCCCGGCCCTCGTTCCAGTCGGCGCCGAGATAGAGGCCGGTCCGGCGCAGGTCGTCGTCCGACGCCCGGTCGCCGATGAAGTCGACGGTGACGCCGTTGCTGTCGGTCAGCAGCAGGGCGTAGCCCATGCCGGCCACCTGGCGATACAGCGCCTCCAGCCCGAAGCGGGCCATGCGCAGGAATTCGTCCATCGCGTCGCGATGCAGGCACAGACGCTCGTGCGGCAGGATGTAGGCCTCGCGCCGGACGGTCGGGTCCAGCTTGTGATCGGCCACGCAGCGGAGCCAGGATGCGGTGATGATGGCGTCGCGCTTCGACGCGACCCCTTCCGAAACGCGGACCAATTCGTTGATGTGCGCCGCTTTGGCGTTCTCCATCAGCGTATCCTCCCTGGAGCGCAAGCGCTCTGATCTGGTCAGCCGAATCGGAGCAATATATCAAGCGCCGCGCCGCTCAGGCAATTTGTGCAATGGTATTGCAGGCGCCCGTGCCGCGCCCCAGTCAACGCCCCATATTCGACCCGCCCCGCCGGGCGCGACCTTCCGGACGCTCGCGCGGCGATCGGCGGGCGCCGCGCTCGCCGCTGCCGGCAGGCTCTCAAACGGAGGCGTTCTTCGCGTCGGGTCGCTGGAGATCGCCGTCGACACGGCGCCACAGGTTGAGCGGGTTGCCATCCTGAACCGCGTCGGGCAGCAGCGCCGCCGGAACATCCTGGTAACAGACGGGGCGCAGGAAACGGCGGATCGCCAGCGCCCCCACCGAGGTGGTGCGGCTGTCGGAGGTCGCCGGAAAGGGCCCGCCGTGGACGATGGCGTGGCACACCTCGACCCCCGTCGGCCAGCCATTGAACAGCACCCGTCCAGCCTTCCGTTCCAGCGTCGGGAAGAGCTGCCGGGCCTCGTCGGCGTCCGCGTCGTCGGCGTGCACGGTGGCGGTGAGTTGGCCCTCCAGACGCTCGGCCACCGCACGCATCGTCGCCACCTCGGGGCAGCGGACCACCAGCGAGGCGGAGCCGAACACCTCCTCCTGCAAGCCGGGGTCGGACAGGAAGGCCGCGGCGTCGGTGGCGAAGAGCGCCGCCTGGCACTGGTTCGGCCCGGCGCAGGCCCGCCCGCGCGCGACCGTCCGCACGTCCGAACGCGCCGTCAGCCGGCGCACGCCGTCGTCATAGGCGGCGTGGATGCCCGGCGTCAGCATGGTGGCCGCCGCGCTCTCCCGCAGGGCTGCCGAGGCCGCCTCCAGGAAGCGGTCCAGGCCGGGGCCGTCCACCGCGAGGACGAGCCCCGGATTCGTGCAGAACTGGCCGGCGCCCATGGTCAACGAGGCGGCGAACGCCTTGCCGAGCGTCGCCGCGCGCGTCGCCAGAGCGGCAGGCAGCAGGAAGATCGGGTTGATGCTGCTCATCTCGGCATAGACGGGGATGGGCTCCCGCCGTGCGGCCGCGACGCTCATCAGCGCGAGGCCACCCCGGCGAGAGCCGGTGAAGCCCACGGCCTTGATGCGCCGATCGGCGACCAGCGCGGTTCCGACCGCATGGCCGGAATCGAACAGCATGGAGAACACGCCTTCCGGCAGGCGACACTCGGCAACCGCCGTCTGAATGGCGCGTCCGACCAGTTCCGACGTTCCGGGATGGGCGGCGTGCGCCTTGACGACCACCGGGCAACCGGCGGCCAGGGCCGACGCGGTGTCGCCGCCGGCCACGGAAAAGGCCAGCGGGAAATTGCTGGCACCGAACACCGCCACGGGGCCCAGCGCGATATGGCGCTGGCGCAGGTCGGGCCGCGGCAGGGGGCTGCGCTCGGGCTGTGCCCGGTCGATATGGGTGTCGAGCCAACCGCCCTCCCGCACCACTTGGGCGAACAGGCGCAATTGGCCGACGGTCCGGCCGCGCTCGCCCTCGATGCGGGGACGCGGCAGGCCGCTCTCGGCAACGGCCCGCTCGACCAGCGCGTCACCCAGGTCGAGGATGCGCCGGGCAATGGTCTCAAGGAAGCGGGCGCGGGTTTCCGGGCCTGTTTCACGAAAGATGTCGAACGCCTCCCAGGCCAGCGCGCAGGCGCGCTCCACCTCCTCCTCGCCGCCGCCGCCGAACGCCGGCTCCATCTCGCGGCCGGTGGCGGGGCCGACAGCCCGGAAGGCGATGCCCTTGCCATACACGGCGTCGCCGCCGATCAGCATCTCGCCCGTAATCGTCATGGCATGGGTACCTTGTCAGGGGTTGCGGGAACCGCGGCGTGGAGGACTCCCGCGAGCCCTCCACGCGTGGTCACGATGAGGAAGGGCCGAGGCGTCACGTCAGGACGGGGCGCGCCCTGGCTGCGTCCACGAGCTTCAAGGCGCCCGCCAGGGCCCAGGAGCCGAGGGTCACCACCGCAAGGGCGATGGCGAGCGGACGGTCGAAGAACACGGACACGTCGCCGCCGCTCTTCAACATGGACGTCATGAAGGTCTGCTCGATCACAGGCCCGAGAATCAGACCGAGCACCGCCGGAGCCATGGGGATGTCGTTGGCTTCCATGAAATAGCCGAGCAAACCGACAACGGCGATGATTCCGACCGCAAACAGCGTGTTCTCGACCGAGAAGGCCCCAACGATGCAGAAGAGCAGGATGATCGGCGTCAGGTAGGCCGTCGGCACCTTCAGGATCAGGCCGAAGGTGCGGATGCACAGGATGCCCAGCGGAATCATCAGGAGGTTCGCGATGAAGAAGATCGCGAAGATCGAATAGATCGCCGTCGGGTTGTTGAGGAAGATGGTCGGGCCGGGGTTGAGGCCCTTCAGGAACATGACGCTGATCACGATGGCGGTGATCGCGTCCCCCGGGATTCCGAACACGGTCGCCGGGATGTAGGCTCCCCCCAGGGCGGCGTTGTTCGCCGCGCCGGCGGAGACGAGGCGTTCGACCTTCTGGTCGAGAGCGTTCGGGTCCTTGCCCTTCTGCGACCGGCGGGTGACCGCGTAGGAGATCCATGCGGCGATGTCGGCGCCGGCCCCCGGCAGGGCGCCGACGAGCGTTCCCAGCGTGCTCCCGCGCAGGACCTCGCGGCGGTGTCGCCACATCAGGCGGCCCATGCCGGCGCTGACCGAGCCGACCGCCGACTGCGCATGCCGGCCGCCGGTTGCCGGATGCGTCACCGTGCGCAGCAGCTCCGAGATCGCGAACACGCCGATGAGCAGCGGAATCAGGCCGAGGCCGCCGAGCAGATTGGTGACGCCGAAGGTGAAGCGGGGGGTTCCGGAGACCGGGTCCATGCCGATGGTCGACAGCCCCAGCCCGAACAGCAGGGATGCCACCCCCTTGAGAAGCGACGAGCCGCCGACGAAGGTCGCGCAGCTGAGGCCCAGGACCGCGAGCCAGAAATACTCCACGCTGCTGAACTGAAGCGCCAGTTCGGCGAGGTTCGGAGCCGCCAGGGTCAGGACCAGGGCGCTCAGCAGGCCCCCCAGGACCGAGGAGAACAGGCCGGCCCCGAGGGACAGTCCGGCCTTGCCTTCGCGCGTCAGGCTGTACGCGTCGTCGGTGTAGGCCGCCGACGCCGGCGTGCCCGGCATGCGCATGAGCGCGCCCGGGATGTCGCCGGCAAAGATGGCCATGGCGGAGGAGGTGATGATGGCCGCGATCGCCGGAACGGGTTCCATGAACATGACGACCGGCACCAGCAGGGCCGTGGCCATCAGCGCGGTGAGGCCGGGGATCGCCCCCAGCACCAGCCCGTAGATGGCCGAAGCGACGATCACCAGCAGCAGGTGGACGTCGAGCAGGACGCCGAGAACGTCCGTTAGGATCACCATAGCAGCCACCCCGAAATGGTCTGAAGCGGTCCCCACGGCAGGGGTACGTGGAGCACGGAGGCGAAGATCGCCGTCAGCACGACCGCGGTGACGGCTCCCGCCGGCACGCTGCGGCGCAGGGGCTCACCGGAGACGGTCAGCACGAGGACCATCACCAGGACGGCGGTGAGCAGGAAGCCGGCCGCGTCGACGATCAGCACGTAGAGGGCGATCGCGGCGGGGATGGAGCAGAACCGCACCCAGCCCTGCCGGGTCCGCGACCACTCCGGCCGGTGCCAGAGGGGTTCGGTGCGCAAAGTGCGGAGGCCGAGCAGCGCGATGACCCCTCCGACGAGGATCAGCCCCGAGCCGATGAGCAGCGGGAAGAATCCGGGGCCGAACTTGAGGTGGCGCGGCGGCTTCAGGTCGGCCGCGTGGTCGATCATCAGGACGCCGATCACGATGAAGAACAGGCCGACGAGGACGTCTTGAACTTTCATGGCGGATAGCCTCCACCGTCAGAAGGAATGCATGGTTTGCCCGGCCCCCCGCCGATCACTTGCCGTAACCAAGGGCGTCCATGACGCGGGCGGTGTCCTTCTCGTGCCGCAGCATCAGCTCCTCAAGCTGCTTGCCGCTCAGGTACTTGACCCCGAAGTTCGCCTTCGCCATGGCCTCCTTGTACGCCGGGCTCTGCGTTGCCTTGGCGACCGCGGCGTCCAGCTTCGCGACCACATCGCCCGGCATTCCGGCCGGACCGCCGAGGGCCCGCCAGGTTCCGCCGTCAACGGCGGTGCCTATGGACTGCTTGGTGGTGGGGGCGTCGGGGAATCCGGGCACCGGCTCGGGGCTCAGAACGGCCAGGGGACGCACGCGGCCGGCCGACATCAGGGCCGACGCCTCGGGAAGGGAGGCGGTCTGGAAATCCACGCCGCCCGCCGCGAGTTCGATGAGGCCGGGTGCGGCGCCCTGGCCCGGCACCCATTTGATCGCGGCAACGTCGATCCCATAGTCGAGCATCATGCCGGCCACCGGGATGTCCCACACGCTGCCGCAGCCGCCGCTGCAATGAACCTTGAAGGAGCCCGGGTTGGCCTTGATCGCCTCCAGGGCCGTCTTCAGGTCCTTGAAGCGGGACCCGGAACCAACCAGAAGGGAGGAGGAATCACCGTTGAAGTTGGCGATCGGCGTGAAGTCCCCGGCCGAGAAGTCGGCCTGTCCCGTCGCCTTGTAACCCGCGTAGGGGAAGAGAAGCCCGACGGTGTAGCCGTCGGGCGTGGCGTTCTTGATCGCCGTCAGGCCGACCACGCCGCCGCCCTGGCCCTGGTTGACGATGGTGATTGGCTGCCCGAGGATCTCCTTCAGTTCCCGTGCCAGGATGCGGGTTGTCGTATCGCCGCCGCCGCCGGCCGCCGCCGGAACGATGATCGTGACCGGGCGCTCGGGGTATTCGGCCTGCGCCGTGCCGGCCAGCCCGGCGAAAGCCATCAGGACGGATGCAAGAACGCTGATACGCATGGATTTTCCTCCCATTGCCGTCCGAGGCGCGCACGCCATCGGATCGATATCTTACTTGTTGTACCCGACGGCGTTGATCGCCCGTGCGGTCTCCTGCTCGTGCTGCTCCATGAAAGCCTTCAGCTCGGTCCGTCCAAGCCAGGCCGCCCCGAACCGGCGCGCCTTCATCTCGTGCTGGAAGCGGTCGCTCTCGAACGCGTCCTTCACCGCCGATTCGATCCGCGCCACGAGCGCGGGGTCCATGCCGGGGGGACCGGCCAGACCGCGCCAGGTGCCGCCGCTGTACGGCTTCCCGACCTGTTCGCCGACGGTGGCGACGTCCGGATAGCCCTCGACGCGCGTCTCGCTCATCACCGCGATGCTGCGGACCCGGCCCGCGTCGCGCAACGCGTCGACCTCGGGTAGCGAGCACAGGACAACATCGACGCCGCCGGACGCCAGTTCCTGCAGCCCGGCCGCCGATCCGGCAGCCGGAATCAGATTGAGCCGTTTGGCATCGACGCCCTGGTCGAGTAGCAGGGAAATGAAGGGGATGTCCCAACTGGCGTTGCACGTGCCGCCGCACGAGATGCGGAGCGAGCCGGGATCCGCCTTCAGCTTGGCCACGATGTCCGCCACGCTCTTCAGCGGGGAATTCTGCGCAACATGCACCGCCGCAGGATCGGCGTTGAACTGGGCGATCGGGGTGAAGCTCGCCGACGTGAAATCGGCCTGTCCCAGCAGCTTGTACTGGGCGAACGGGGCGATCTGGCCAAGCGTGTAGCCGTCGGGCTTGGCCGTCGTATAGGTCGTCATCCCGACGACGCCCGACGCCTGCGGCTGGTTCACGACGTTGAAGGGGCGGCCGAGGTTGGCTTCGAGTTCCCGGGCGAGCAGACGCATCGTGTAGTCGCTGCCGCCCCCGGCCCCGGCGATGACGATCAGCGTCACCGGCCGCTCGGGCCATTCGGCGAGAGCCGGAGCGGCCCCCGCAAGACACGTCAGCATGGCAACGGTGGCCGCCGTTCCACGGCCGAGCCTGCCTGTGGGCAGTCCCATCATAAGCGTCTCCTCCAAGACATGCCGCAGGGCGCTTCGGTGCCCCGCCTTTTCTGCCGTATCCCACAATACGGGATGTTCGTCAAGCAAACATCCCGTCATGTCCAGCCAGAAAGGGCCTGTTGCGCGTTGACAGGCGATGGGCTTGGAATGTACATACCGCATTGTGGGACACGCAAAGAGGAAACGTCCAAATGTCAACATCGCTGAGCGGCATCATCCCTCCCCTGGTCACGCCGTTCACGGCCGACGGGGAGATCGATGAGGCAGCGTTCCGCGCCCAGGTGCGGTTCATGCTGCAAAAGGGCGTCCACGGGGTCTGCGTCGGAGGAAGCACCGGCGAGGGGCATACCCTCTCGACCGAGGAACTGACGCGTCTCGTGGCCATTTCCTGCGAGGAGGTCGACGGCGCCGTTCCCGTCGTGGCGGGCATCATCGTCAACAGCACCCGCGACGCCATCGCCAAGGCCAGGGCCCTGGAGCATCTGCCGGTGGCGGCATTGCAGGTGACGCCCGTCCACTACGTCTTCAAACCCGACGAGGACGCGACGCTGGCGCATTTCCGCACGCTCGCGGGCGAGACGCGGATGCCGATCGTCATCTACAACGTGGTGCCTTGGAACTACCTGTCGCCGTCGCTCCTGGTCCGCATCATGAAGGAGATCGACAGCGTCATCGGCGTCAAGCAGAGCGCGGGCGACCTCAAGCTGATGGCCGATCTGCTGAACGAGCAGGTGCCGGGCAAGCTCGTCTTCACGGCGGTGGACGCGCTTCTCTACCCGTCCTTCGCGCTGGGAGCCCACGGCACCATCGCGGCGAACCCGGCCGCGGTGCCCGGCGTGACCGTCGCGCTGTGGAATGCCGTGCAGGCCGGCGATCATCCGCGCGCGCTGGAGATCCACCGGAGTCTGCTGACCTTCTGGAACACGATCAACGGCGACAACCTGCCTGGGTGCGTCAAGCATTCGCTCAGCCGGCAGGGGTGCGAGGTCGGCGTCCCGCGCCAGCCGATGCCCGCCGCCACGGAGGCGCAGAAGGCGCGCATCGATGCCGCCCTGCGCGAGGTGCTTCGTTACGAGGCCTCGCCGACAACGGCCGCGGCGGAATAGCGGCGTCAGCCGACGCCAAGGAATGCCGGCCACCCTCGCAAGCGCTTGCGAGGGTGGCATCCCCTGGGAGGGACGATGAGCGCGTCGACACGACTTGACCCCGAAGGGCCGGTTGGCCGATCTTTGCTTCGCCCTGCGCCTGAAGCAGGCGGAACGGGGCTCGACGACCAAGCCCGATACGCCTGTCCGGCAGGGGAGCAGAAGGAACAGGCATTCTTGAAGACGAACAACATCAAGTCAGCTGGAAAGATGCTCAGCGTCCTTGAATGTTTTTCCACGGTCGACCGCAGGTTGTCGCTCGCCGATGTGGCGCGCCGGACCAAGCTTCCGCGCAGCACGGCGCACCGCCTTATCCTCACGCTCAAGGAAATCGGGTTCCTGGAACAGGACCACAGCCGCGACGAGTACCGGCTCGGCATCAAGCTCTTCGAGCTGGGATCGATCGTTCTGGCCAACATGGACGTGCACCGCGTGGCGAAGCCTTACGTGGACGCGCTCAGCACCCTGTCGCGCGAGACCGTCCACCTGTGCGTCTTCGACGGCATGAAGATGGTCTTCATCGAGCGGGGCGCGGGGGGCCGATCCGGCCCGAACAACGCGACGACGACGATGGAGGCGTCGCCCTGCCATTGCACCGGTGTCGGCAAGGCGACCCTGGCCTTCCAATCGGACCTCGTCATCGACCGCGTCCTTGGGATGGGGCTTCCGGCCTACACACGCAACACCCTCACCGACCCCGACCGGCTGAGGGAGGATCTGGCATTGATCCGCCAGCGCGGATACGCCATCGACGACGGTGAGATCGACATCGGCGTGCGCTGCGTCGCCGCGCCGATCCGCAACACCAGCGGCCATGTCTTCGCCGCGGTGAGCGTGAGCGGCCCCGCCACGCGCATGACGCACGAACGGGTGCAGAGCCTCGCCCCGGTCGTCATGAGCCACGCGGAATCGATTTCGCTCCAGCTGGGCTACAGCAACGGTGACGACGCCGTGGCGCCGGCGCTCGCCACACCCATCACGTAACGGGCGGGACCGGACCCCAGCGTCCGGCCCCAAGCCCCACAAGCCTGCATCCGACCATCGACCCCTTCCAGCCGCCGAAGCGCCGGAGCGCTGCGGGCGGAGGGCTGCCATGGCGCGCGGACGCGGCGCAACGGGAGGAATCCATCGTGAAGAAGCTGATCAACGATCCTGCGCACTATGTGGACGAGATGCTCGACGGGCTGTGCGCAGCCCATCCGTCACTCACGCGGGATGGACCGGCGGGGCGGGTGATCCGCCGCACCGAAGGCGCCCGGGCGGGCAAGGTCGGCATCGTGACCGGCGGCGGATCCGGACACCTGCCCCTGTTCACCGGCTATGTCGGTCCGGGCCTGGTCGACGCCTGCTCGATCGGCAACGTCTTCGAAGGCCCCACCGTGGATTCCTGCATAGCCGCGATCAAGGCGGCGGACGGCGGGCGCGGTGTCCTGCGCCTGTACGGGAACTACGGTGGCGACCGCATGAACTTCGATATGGCGGGGGAGTTCCTGGAAGACGATGGCCTGGAGCTGAGCACGGTCCTCGGCACCGACGATATCGCCAGCGCCGCCCCCGACGAACGCAACAGGAGACGCGGCGTCGCCGGCATCGTCTACGCCTACAAAATCGCGGGCGCCCGGGCCGACGAAGGCGCCTCGCTGGCCGAGGTGACCGCGGCGGCGGCGAAGGCCGTGGAGCGGACGCGGACCATCGGCTGCGCCCTGTCGTCCTGCCAGATCCCCGGCGCGGCGGAGCCGTCGTTCCGCATCGCCCCAGGCGAAATGGAGATGGGGATCGGCATCCACGGCGAACCCGGCATCTGGCGCGACACGCTCAAGCCGGCGGATGCCGTCGTGGACGAGATGGTCGACCGCCTCCTGGCGGAACGACCCGAGGGCAGCGGACGTCGCGTGTCGGTTCTGGTCAACAGCCTCGGCGCCACCCCGCTGGAAGAGCTCTTCATCCTGTACCGGCGCCTTGCGGCACGGCTGGACAAGGCTGGGCTGACGGTCGTCCAGCCCCTGGTCGGACCTTATGTGACCTCGATGGAAATGGCCGGCGTGTCGCTCAGCCTTTGCTTCCTCGATGAAGAGCTGGAACGGCTTCTTGCCGCTCCGGCGTCCTGTCCCTTCTGGAAGGTTGGTTGATCATGGGCCTGACCGTCACGCACATTGCCGCCGGCGTCTCTCTCGCGCACGCGCGCATGACAACCCTTGAACAGGAACTCAATATGGCCGACTCCAGGCTCGGCGATGGGGACACCGGCGGCATGTTGCGCCGGGTGCTGGACCTCATGGCCGAGCAGCGGATGGATGGGATTGACGATGTCGGGGTGAGCCTGGGCATCCTTGCCAAGGCCGCGGCCGCCGCCACGGGATCGAGCCTTGGCACCTTGCTCGCGACCGGGCTCCTGACGATGTCGAAAAGGACGAAGGGACGGGCCGAAGTCCCCTGGAGCGAACTGGCCCCCCTTCTCGAACAGGCGCGCGATGCCGTCATGGCGCGAGGCGGCGCGAAGCTTGGGGACAAGACCGTGGTCGATGCGCTCGATGCGGTTTCCTCGGCCTTGGCCGGTGCCGGGGATCAGGCAGCGATCCGCTCAAGAGCGGTCGCAGCCTGTGACGAGGCGCTTGTCCGCTTCCGGAATGAACCTTGCCGCATGGGACGTGCCCGCATGTATGCCGAGAAGAGCATCGGCATGGATGATCCCGGCATGCTCGCCTTCGCGCGCCTCACTGCGGGTATCTGTCAGCGTGACCGTGACGTTGGGTCCTGAGTCAGCCTGTTGCCATCCACGTTTTCCGCGCCGCGCCGAAGCGGGGCGGCGCGGGAAAGCGTCGGATCATACGGAACCGGTGATCGAAGGCGACGTGCAGCCGATTCGATTCCGAAGATGCTTCGGATGACGGTGATTTCGGATGCAAAAAAGCCCCTGGAAACGGTTTGTTTCCAGGGGCTTATGTTTGGTTGCGGGGGCAGGATTTGAACCTGCGACCTTCAGGTTATGAGCCTGACGAGCTACCGGGCTGCTCCACCCCGCGGGTGTTCCTTGGGAAGGGACGGTGTGCGACGATTGTCAAGTGTGTTTGAGCCCTTCTGCGTCCACATCCGGTGTGGTGTGGCGTGTGCCGTGGTGACCTGGCGGCGACCTACTCTCCCACGTCTTAAGACGCAGTACCATCGGCGCTGAGGCGTTTCACGGCCGAGTTCGGAATGGGATCGGGTGTTGGGAGCCTCGCCATGACCACCAGGTCACCAAGGCACACGCGAACCATCCGGACTGGACGGCAGGTTTCGTTAAGCGAGGACGTATGCGTTCTTGTTCTTTGCGGTGTTGGCTCGTGCGCCCAGGGCTTGCCGCTGCGCGCGGGCCGCCGGCTGGGAAGGATCAAGCCGATCGAGCGATTAGTAAGGCTCAGCTTCAGGCGTTGCCGCCCGTCCACATGCCTCCTATCGACGTGATGGTCTGTCACGGCTCTCAAGGGAGTTCTGGTTTAGAGGTGGGTTTCCCGCTTAGATGCTTTCAGCGGTTATCCCGTCCATACTTAGCTACCCGGCCATGCCACTGGCGTGACAACCGGTGCACCAGAGGTATGTCCATCCCGGTCCTCTCGTACTAGGGACAGATCCTCGCAAAACTCCGACACCCACGGCAGATAGGGACCGAACTGTCTCACGACGTTCTAAACCCAGCTCACGTACCACTTTAATCGGCGAACAGCCGAACCCTTGGGACCTGCTCCAGCCCCAGGATGTGATGAGCCGACATCGAGGTGCCAAACGACTCCGTCGATATGGACTCTTGGGAGTCATCAGCCTGTTATCCCCGGCGTACCTTTTATCCGTTGAGCGATGGCCCGTCCACATGGAACCACCGGATCACTATGGCCGACTTTCGTCTCTGCTCGACTTGTCTGTCTTGCAGTCAGGCGGGCTTATGCCATTGCACTCGACGAGCGATTTCCGACCGCTCTGAGCCCACCATCGCGCGCCTCCGTTACACTTTGGGAGGCGACCGCCCCAGTCAAACTACCCGCCATGCAGGGTCCCGGCTCCGGATGAACGGAGCGCGGTTAGATGCCAGAGACCTCAAGGGTGGTATTTCAAGGATGGCTCCACCCGAGCTGGCGCCCGGGCTTCCTAGCCTCCCACCTATCCTACACATGAGATCCCTAGCACCACTGCAAAGCTGTAGTAAAGGTGCACGGGGTCTTTCCGTCTGACCGCGGGTACTCCGCATCTTCACGGAGAGTTCAATTTCGCTGAGTTGGTGTTGGAGACAGCGGGGAAGTCGTTACGCCATTCGTGCAGGTCGGAACTTACCCGACAAGGAATTTCGCTACCTTAGGACCGTTATAGTTACGGCCGCCGTTTACCGGGGCTTCAATTCGGAGCGTGAACCCCTCCTCTTAACCTTCCGGCACCGGGCAGGCGTCAGACCCTATACGTCGCCTTGTACGGCTTCGCAGAGCCCTGTGTTTTTAGTAAACAGTCGCCACCCCCTGGTCTGTGCCCCCCGCCATGGCTTGCGCCACAACGGGGCCCTCTTCTTCCGAAGTTACGAGGGCAAT